>JAUIIF010000393.1 GCA_030431945.1 Bacteroidia bacterium
GATCTGAATCAGGTTGTCAAGTTTAACTCCCTTGCGTATGATGGTGGACCCCATGGTAGCGCGATCGACGGTAGTACCCGCACCGATTTCTACGTCGTCCTCCAGGATGACGTTTCCTACCTGAGGGACTTTGCTGTAGGCCCCGGTAGTGGGGTCAGGGGCAAAGCCAAAGCCGTCCCCGCCAATTACCACGTTGGCGTGCAGAATACAATTGTTGCCAATAACGCAATCCCGCAGGATGCGGACGCCCGGGTAAATGGTACAGTTTTCCCCGATGCTCACGTTGGGGCCGATGTACACCTGGTCAAGAATAACGGTGTCCGCACCAATCGAGGCGCCGTCTTCCACAATGGAAAATTTTCCGATGCGTACGTGCTCCCCCAGGGTGGCCGTAGTTTCGACTGCGGCCTGAGCCGAAACCGCCCTCCGGGTTTGCGCTGCTTCATCCTGCTGGTATACGGATAGCAGCTGGCTGACGGTACCGTAAACGTCCGCCACCCGGAGCAGGGTAGGGGTCACCGCCTGTTTGGGGATGAAGGCTTCGCCCACCAACACCGCTGAAGCGCCGGTGCTGTAGAGATGATGCTCGTAGGTCGGATTGGCCAGAAAGGTAATGGTGCCGGGGCCGGCCTCTTCGATTTTGGCAGGAGCAGAAATGATGACGTCAGGGTCTCCCTCAACGGTGGCGTTGATCATTTCCGCAAGCTTGGCAGCGGTGATTTTCATTGGTTCGGTTTATAAATCGCTCAAATGATATCCGGGAGTCCTTCCGTATCCTGAGACGCCTCGGGCGGCGCAAAGGTATTCAAGGCACGGGAATGCGCCTCGCGCATGACTTTAAATTGGGCTAAAACACTATCAATCAAGTCCGCATTGACCAGTTTTTTCACGTCGGCCATTCCCTGCAGGTGTTCACTCTTTCGAAAACGATAAACCTGAGTAAGCCCACCTAGTTCAAATTGAACCGGAAATCGGCCGTCATTGGCAAAAACAGTAATTTGTAAGGTGGGGTGAGGGAGCCGACCGACAATTCGCATGGGGTAAGTTTTGGCAAAAATACGATTTTATCAGGGCGCGGCCGCAGGTGCCGGGTAAGGGTGTCCGGGCAATCGGAAGCTCGGTCGCCGACCCGCGTCGTCGGGACGGCAGCCCAGGTAAGCTATCGCCAGGAGCTGCCGCGGAGCAAACTTGCGGTTTCCCCTGGGGAAGATGTCCGCCACAACCTGGGGCGACGGATACCGGTGCCTGTTGTGCAAAACAATTTGCACAACTATACCCAAACCACTTTGACTTAGGTATAAGACGAGGGGGCAAGCCCCGCCGGCTACGGAAGGCGGCCCTTAACAAAGGCCTGATTCAGGACCGCCGGTGCATTTTGTCTATGCACCCGGTGCTTCGGCACTTCTGCTTACATTGCACCTGCGCCCCGTCGCCCACTTCCTTATTGCTTTGGTATGTTTTAGCCGTAAAATTTCCCTGATGCGCCTTCTGTTACTGATCTTTTGGTTTCTGCCATTACCACTCCTTGCTCAGTTTGAGGAGGGCTTCCTTGATCTTGGTCTTGATACGATCCACTACCTGGTCAGCTATCCGGAAGGCTACGCAGCCAGCGGGGAAAAATGGCCGCTGGTATTGTTCCTGCACGGTGGCGGCGAGTCTGGCAACGACCTTGAGTTAGTGAAGAAGAACGGTATACCCCGGCACCTTGCTGCGGGAAAACAATTCCCATTCATTACCCTGATGCCGCAGAACAAGTATCCCCGAGGCTTCTGGGACCTGACGGCCCTGGGGCACCTGCTGGACAATTTCGAGGCAAATCATCCGGTAGATGCGAATCGCATTTACCTGACCGGGCTGAGCCGTGGCGGATTGGGCGCCTGGATGTTGGCCATGCAAAACCCCGGCCGGTTTGCGGCACTGGTTCCGGTTTGCGGGGCCGTCCCCGCCAGCTATGATATCTGGATCCCGGAGGACCTGCCCATCTGGGTGCACCACGGAGCGGAAGACGACCTGATTCACCCTTCGGAGTCAGTAAGAATGATTGAAAACCTCCGCAGTAAGGGGCTGAACCCCAAGCCCAAACTCACCGTTTATGAGGGCGTCGGTCATGGTGCCTGGGTTCCTGCCTATGCCGATGATACTCTTTACACCTGGATGTTGGCCCAGCGGCGCCAGCCAAAATGACCTATGAGAAATTTGCTGCTGTCGCTCCTGTTGCTGGTGTTTACCGGCTGCACCAGGCAATCTTCAACCGTTGCGCTGAACTGGTACGCGCGCCTGGAGCCCTCGCCCGCTTGTGGCGAAGGCCAGTCCGCCCTGCTGGCGGGACCAGATACGCTGCTCTGTGCCGTAGAGCAAATGATCTTCAGTGGCGATTCCCTGGTCGTAGAGGCCCGGGGAAATTGCTACTTCGTGGACTTACAGGCGATCACCGACTATAAAAGCCGGGAAGACCTGCAGCCTATCGACTGTGCGGCGTTCGAACACTTCATTGCCAGGGCTACCCGCCGCTGGCCGGCGGACCGGGGGGAGGAGAAGACAAGGGGGCATTAATTGGGGGAGTGGACCTGCTGCCCGTCCTGAAAAAGCCGGCGGTAAAGCAAGGTATCTGGCTAGATTTTCGTCTCCACAAAAGCACGGACTACTTTTAGCCCCATGTTGAAGTCAGTATTGTTGTTGACAATAATGTCTGCCTTTTCCTTATACGGCTCCACGTACTTCTCATACGCCGGCAGTACGTGGTGTTCGTAGCGGTACAGTACGTCATCCAAAGGATAGTTACGCTCTACGCGATCGCGTTTGATCCGCCGCACTACCTTCAAATTGTCCTTTGCGTGCAGGAAAATTCGCAGGTCCAGCATTTTACGGAGCTCTTTGTAGTGAAAAACAAACAGGCCTTCCACAATGATGACGGGGGCGGGCCGGAAGGTCAGGACTTTCGGTTCGGCCAGTTCATTATTGAAAACGTATTCTTTGCGGCGGACGATTTTACCCCTGGATAGTTTTTTCAGGTCGCGGACAAATTCTTCCCGGTAAATGGACTTGGGCAAGTCAAAATTATGGACACCGAGCTTGTCTACCTTCTGGCCTTCCCGGGGTACGTAATAATCGTCCATACTCAGGTAACACACCTGCGCATCATTGAGTCCTTCCCGCAATTGCCGGATGAACGTTGTTTTGCCAGAGCCGGAACCTCCGGTGATGCCGATAAGAAAGGGCTTCTTCATGGCGCGAAGATAGTAACCGACGGAGAGTTCTGCGTGCTGCCGAAGTACGACTGGCTCCCTGACCATCTGAAACCTGCTCCGTTAATGCTAAAACCAGCAATTGACGTACTATCTTGCGCCGTACCCAACCCCGACCATGATTTTTGCCTACGATCTATTCCGTTGTTTGCTCGGTATTGCCGTGATGATTGCCGTCTGCTACTTGTTTAGCCGCGACCGTAAAGCCATTGACTGGAAACTGGTGGGGATTGGCCTCAGCATGCAGTTTGTGCTGGCAGTCCTGATCCTGAAGGTAAAGGGAGTCTCCATCATCTTTGATTACATCGCTACCGGTTTCCGGAAAACCCTGGAGTTCACGGCGGCAGGGTCCGAGTTCCTCTTTGGCAGTATCGTCAATGATATGGACAGCTTCGGTTACATTTTTGCTTTTCAGGTACTGCCGACAGTGGTCTTTTTTTCGGCGCTATCCGCCATTCTTTACTACCTCGGTATTTTGCAAAAAGTAGTTTACGGGCTGGCTTGGTTGCTGAGTAAGGCCATGGGACTGAGCGGACCGGAAAGCCTGGCCGCCGCTGCGAATGTCTTCATCGGGCAAACGGAGGCGCCGCTGGTCGTAAAACCTTACCTGGAAAAAATGACCCGCTCCGAGCTGCTCTGCGTCATGGTGGGGGGCATGGCCACCATTGCGGGCAGTGTTTTTGTTGCCTACGTTGGTTTTTTGGGGGGTACTGATCCGGAAACCCAGCAATTCTTCGCTAAGCACCTGCTGACGGCAAGCATGATTTCTGCACCGGCCGCCATTGTCTGCGCCAAAATGTTGTTGCCTGAATCGAGAGAAGAACTGGCCGCGATTACCGGGGTTGCAGCGGGCGAGGCAGACATTTCCCCCGCAAAGGACACGCGCCTGGAAATGGCGGCTGACGACAGCAATAACCTGCTGGACGCCATCAGCCGCGGTACTACGGACGGACTGCGCCTGGCCGTAAACGTAGGCGCAATGCTACTGGTCTTCACCGCTCTGATCTTTATGCTTAATGAGATTTTCCTGGGGGGCACTGACCTGGTCAATGACCTCTTTGCCTATTTTAACCCCGACATCGGAAATTGGAACGAAGCCATCAGTACCGCCACCAATGGCCGCTTTGAAGGGTTCAGTTTTACCTACCTGTTAGCTCTGCTCTTTGCTCCGGTAGCCTGGGTCATCGGGGTTCCCCTGGAAGACATGACGGTGGTAGGCCAGTTGCTTGGCCTCAAAACCGTAATCAACGAATTCGTCGCTTACGATACCTTCCGGGTGGTGCAGGAAAGCGGGGCAACCCTGAGCCCCAAGGCAACCCTGATTGCAGCCTACGCGCTGTGCGGCTTCGCGAACTTTGCCAGCATCGGTATCCAGGTAGGCGGAATCGGCGCCATCGCGCCGGGCCAGCGCAAGAACCTTACGGACCTGGGCATGATCGCCCTGTTAGGAGGAACAATTGCCTGTTTAATGACGGGCTGTATTGCAGGCTTGTTTTATTAAGCTTCAGGTGAAGCAATTTTATCTATAAACTCTGATCGCTATTCGCCACAATAAACGCGAGCTTCCCCAGTAGAAATTGGTGTTAATTACTTTGTATCCGGAACCCGCCACCCCAGTACCCGCC
>JAUIIF010000394.1 GCA_030431945.1 Bacteroidia bacterium
TAGCCGGCAGGGCGTGTGCCCGGTTTCTGCGGTACCCTGACAACCTCTCCCGGCTTCATCCGTTTTCGCTGGGTAACCCCATTGATCTCCGCCCCATGCTTCAGCGCTTTCAGGCCCATTACCAAACCATTGTTCCCAACCTCTTCCGGAAAGTCCCGGTAAACTACCGCCGGGAGAGAATCAATACCCCCGACGGGGATTTTCTGGACCTCGATTGGTTAGACCACCCCACCAGCCGGAAACTCGTAGTGCTGAGCCACGGTCTGGAAGGTGACAGCAGCAGGGTGTACGTAGCCAGTGCCGCCCGCTATTTTTTGCGGCGGGACTGGAACGCCCTCGCCTGGAACTGCCGCTCCTGTTCGGGGGAGATGAACCGTACGGAAAAACTGTACAGCCACGGGCAGAGTGAAGACCTGGAGACGGTCATCAACCACGCCCTCGCCTCCGGCAAGTACGATCAGGTGGTGCTGATCGGCTACAGTATGGGGGGCAACCTGACGCTGAAGTACCTGGGGACCATGGGCGAGCAACGGCCGGAACAGGTGACCCACGGCGTTGCTTTTTCCGCTCCGGTTTTCATTGAGCATAGTGCCGATAGCCTCGACCGGGCGGACAACTGGATCTACCGGCAAAAATTCAGGAAGGCGCTGACGGCAAAAATCAGGGCCAAGGAAGCCCAGTTTCCGGGGCGGGTAGATTTCGAAAAACTCAAGGAAGTAAAGGTCTGGCGGGATTTTGACCGCCACTTTTCCGCCAAAATCGGAGGGTATGAAAACCTCGAGGAATATTATGCCTACCTTTCTTCCGGTAATTTCGTTGGCGGGACGACCGCTCCGGTACTGATCGTCAACGCAAAAAATGATCCGATCGTGCCCGCTGCCTGCAATCCCTACGAGCTGGCCCGCCGGCACGAACTAATCCAGCTGGAAACCCCCGAGTGGGGCGGACACGTGGGCTTTGCCCTGCGTGGTAAAAGCTGGAACTGGATGGACGAAAGGGCTTTTTCTTTTGTCAGCTGACGGATTACGGGATCAGCGTCATGATTTCGCCAGACGGGCGATTTAAGCTTTGTAAACTTATCCACCGGTACCGGCTCGCGGAACCCGGGCGGCGTTTATTCCGGAAATGACGGAGGTGGCGGGCTGCCGTCAATCCCCTGCTATTTACCGTTGCCGGGCGGCGATACCTGTCTGCGAGCAATAAACTTTCTCCGCCGGCGGAAAGGCGGTCAGCACCAAAAGCTGTATTTTTGGTAAAATAAAGCCGGTAAACGGTTACTTTAATTGAGGAAATGGTTTTTGTCGCTTAAAGCCCCAACACTAAAACGTCTTATGAAAAAATTAATCCTGTTGTTGACGATCATGCTTCCCCGGTTCGTTGACGCGCAATTTGTCGCTCCGGCTGCAAGCCCGGAAGCAACCAATACTACCGTAGCGGGCTACACGGAGCTTAGCATTCACTATTACCGGCCCAACGTAAGGGGAAGAGTGATTTTTGGGGAGCTGTTACCCTGGAACGAAGTATGGCGGGCCGGGGCCAACGATAATACTATTCTTAGCTTTGACGGTCCGGTCAGTATCGGTAAGGACACGATTGATAAGGGGGACTATTCCCTGTACCTGATCCCCTCTGATAAGGGGGCGTGGACCTGGATACTGAACCGGGCGACGGACAACTGGGGGACGCGCGGCTACAGCCAAAGCAGGGATGTCGTACGCTTTCAGGCCAGCCCCACCCGCCTGCCGGAGCGCATAGAAACTTTGGAGTACCGGTGGATGAACGTTTCGCCGCAGAGAGCAGACCTGGTCCTTGAATGGGAATGGTACCGCCTGGTGTTACCCATTGCCCTGCCAACGAATGACCAGGTAGCCGACCGCGCTGCCCTGAACCTAAACCCCGCTGATGACCCCAAGGAATACTACGAGGTCGCCCGCTATTACCTGGATAACGGACTAAACCTGAAAAAAGCAAAAGCATGGATGGATCGCTGGGCCGCTGCTGATAAGGAACAATTCGGCAGAACCCGCTACCAGGCCATTATTGAATACAAACTGGGGAACGTGGCGAAGGGAAAACGTCTGATGCAACGGAGCCTCGACCTGGCCCGGGAGGCCGGCAATGACCACTACGTCAGAATGAACGAACAGTCGCTCAAAGATTGGACCCGGGACGTTACGGAGCTGCCCGCCGATACCCTCCTGGCCCGCTCTATCCGCTATCATGATCCGGAAGGCGTCTGGAATACCCAACCCCACCTGTTGCAACTGGCCGAAAGCCGGCCGAACGGATCCGTTCGCCATACCCGGCTGGGCCTGTACCCGCATACCGGAGAATTCGACCTGCAGCAAATAAGGGGGAAGGATAAAATCCAGCTCCGCTTTCTCAACAATACTTATTCCTTCAGCCACCAGGGGCGTACGGAAATAGCTGACAGCGTGCGGGAACGCTTTCGTTTAACGGAAGAAGGCACCCGTTGGGTCAGGGATTATTACACTTACCTCTTCGGACTGCCGATGAAGTTGCGCGATGCGGGTACCCTTATTCAGCCGACGGTTCACCGGGTTTGGTACGATGATCAGGAAATGCTGGAGCTGGAGGTTCACTATACCCCGGAAAAAGGCAAGGACATTTGGTTCTTCTATTTCCATCCGGAAACTTACGCACTTAGTGGTTATGCCTTTTACCACGAGCAAGATGGCCCCGGAACCGGAGAGTACATCTTGCTGGAGGGGGAGGTTTCTGTCGGTAAAATGATTCTGCCCGCCGAAAGACATTGGTACGCAACAAAAAATCGACTATACTTGGGGACAGACGAAATCATTAACTAATGTCTATCCTAAATACTCCCCAGGATCCACGTCACCAGGTCGCCAACCCGCTGCAGCAAGGACTTTTCCGTTCTGTTCCGCTCGCCGCCGTAGTGCTTGGCTTTGCGGTGGTGGCCTTCTACTACGGCGACCTACCCGCCCGCATCCCCATCCATTTCAACGGCGCAGGACAGGTGGATGGCTACGGACCGAAGTATACCCTCTGGCTACTACCGGTAATTAACCTCTTGCTCTTTTACGGCCTGGAAGCCGCAACCCGCGCCAATTTCAAGTGGTTCAACTATCCCGTAAAAATTACGCCAGAAAACGCCAGCGTCCAGCACGAGATCGCGCTGCAACTGCTCGCGGTGGTCCGCCTGCTCGTAACCTTGCTGTTGGCCTGGATCACCTACGCCACCGTTATGGCGGCGCTGCGCCCGGATGAACGGCTCAACGGATGGATAATCGGGGGATTTTTATTGGCGCTTTTTGGCGCAATCATTTACTATATGGTAGAGGCGAATAAGTCGAAGTGATTACCTTCGCAGTCCCCAACCTACCTATCCATAATGAATGTTCTTCTTCTGGGCGGCGGCGGCCGCGAACACGCCATGGCCTGGCGATTAAGTCAGAGCCCGCTTTGTCAGGCGCTTTTCGTCGCTCCCGGAAATGCCGGGACCAGCGAATACGCCACGAACCTGGCGGTAAATCCGAATGATTTTCCCGCCGTCCGGGCTGCCGTACTTTCCCATGCGATCAGTCTGGTCATCTGTGGCCCGGAAGAACCGCTGGTGCGGGGGATTCAGGACTTTTTCAAAGCGGATGAAGCGCTGCAGGGCATAAGATTCATCGGCCCGAGCGCGGAGGCTGCCCAACTCGAGGGGAGTAAAGCCTACGCGAAGGAATTCATGGCAGCGTTCGGTATTCCCACGGCAGGCTACCGGAGTTTCACGGCCGCTACTTTAGCCGAAGGGCTGGATTACCTGGACAGCCGTCGCCCGCCAATCGTGCTGAAAGCCGACGGATTGGCGGCGGGTAAAGGAGTGGTGATCCTGAACGACGTGGGGGAAGCTAAAACGGAACTTGAAGCTATGCTTAGCGGAAAGTTCGGTGCTGCCAGTGAAGAAGTGGTCATCGAAGACTTTCTGGACGGAATAGAGTTTTCGGTTTTTGTGGCTACGGACGGTAAAGACTTCCGGGTCTTGCCCGTTGCCAAGGACTATAAGCGCATCGGGGTAGGTGATACCGGGCCGAATACCGGCGGTATGGGCTCCGTCAGCCATCCGCCTTTTGTCGATGCAGACATGATGGCAAAAGTGGAGCAGCGGATCATCATGCCGACACTGCGGGGCATCCAGGAGCGTTCACTGGATTACAAAGGCTTTATTTTCATCGGGTTGATCTCCGTAGAAGGAGAACCTTTCGTCATCGAATACAATTGCCGGATGGGCGATCCGGAAACACAGTCCGTCATGGCGCGCCTCAATTCCGACTTCCTCAAGCTTTGCCTGGAGATGGCGGATGGAGAAGTAGCCGCCGCTACCATCGATATTGATCCGCGCCAGGCCGCTACGGTGGTCATGGTAAGCGGGGGGTACCCTGGCCCTTACGAAAAAGGAAAGCACATTATCGGGTTGGCAGACGTAACCGGAAGCATGGTCTTTCACGCAGGCACCACCCTGGACGAGGTTGGTGACATCGTCACTAACGGCGGTCGGGTACTGGCCGTAACCAGCTACGGAGATACCTTCCAGGAAGCCCTGAGCCTGAGCTACGAAAATGCCCGGAAAATTAATTTTTCAGGCAGTAATTACCGGGGAGATATCGGCTTTGACCTCTAGGGCACCGTGCCCGGCTCAGACTGGTAGATGAAAAACGGCCATTCGTCGAAATTTACTCAGGTAATACGCCGGATGCAAGACTTGTTCGTCTCTTTTTCGATTTGTTGGGACTACAACTGTCGTAGTTTTGTAGTCACTTAACTACCAAAACAAGGGATCAAAATGAAACCATTTAACTTTTTACTACCAGTGGCAGCAGCCCTGGTGCTTACCGCTT
>JAUIIF010000395.1 GCA_030431945.1 Bacteroidia bacterium
ATTACTTCCGCAACTTTTCCGGAGACTGGTCCTGCAACGGCCGTTCCGGCAAGCTAAAATCAGCCGGCTGTTTCTGTCCTCAAATCTATCGATACCTTTAGGGCGAAAAACAGTTTATCAACTATGTTCCTACGTTCCTTTTCTTCCAGGTTATCCCCAAAACACCTGTGCTATTTTTTGCTTTTGTGCCTATTCGCCTGCAGTAGTGGAGATCAGGAGGCAGGGACGGCTACCGCTGACCAAGCCCCTTCCGTTAGCCAGTCCCCCGAAACAACGGTTGCTGATAAAGTTACGGTGACTACGGACGCTGACCCCTGTGCTTATATTACCCCGGCACATTTTTCCAGGGTACTTAACGTGCCCATTGATTTCATCAGTGAGCAGGCCGACCAAGAAGGCAGGAAGTGCACTTACCGAATCGTCTATGACCTCAACCAACAGCAGCCGGACATTACGACCAGCAGCGTGATTTTTACCGCAGCTTCTGCCGGTACGGCAGACGAATGGCGGGCGCAAAAAACACCCGAGGGGGAAGCTTCCGAATTTATTCCGCAGCTGGGGCAGGCGGCCATCTGGCAACCGGCTTCCCGCCAGTTAATGGTAAAGTTTACCAACTACACCCTCACTGTCATTGCCCCCCGCGGTCCGGATGGTGACGAAAGCATGAGCAAAGTATTTGCGCTGGAGCTGCTGCGCAAAGGAGGTTTTATTTAACTCATAGACCTCCCTGACCGTGGCCAGGGTTTAATGATCCGGATGCCATACCGGTCCGGGGGCTAAGTCAAAGCGGTTTAGGTATAAACGGATCAGACCGGCGGTCAACCTGCGGAGAGCTTAGCCCAATAGACTTTTCAATCTAGGCACCACCAGGTGCCGCCGGGTGCGGCCAATGGTGATGACGGTATCCCCGATGAAAATTTTCTTACTGTTGAATTTCAGAATGTGCTCCACGTTAACGATGTAACTGCGGTGAACACGCAGGAAGTGGTCTTGCGGCAGTTGGGTGAGGAGATCTTCGAGACTGATGCGCTGGAGTGTCTGCTGATGATTGGTAAAAAATATCCGGCAGTAGGTCTGCCCGACAGAAAGCCGCCGAAGCCCGGGAGCTTTACCGGAACGAGCAACAGGAGTTAGCGCTGGCGACCCGGGAAAAAGAGCTTCGGGTGGAGCGGCTCCGAATTTACGGGCTGATTGGCTTCGCTGTTTTGATGGTGCTGTTGAGCCTCTGGACAATGCGGCTGTACCGGCAGCTTAAGGCTTCCAACCTCGTGATGCAACAGCAGGCGGAGGCCCTTGCAACTTCGAACCAGGACTTGTTTATTGCCAAAGGCCGGTTAGAGGAATCGCTGGAGTTCCAGAAGATGCTTAAGGCAGAGTTGCAGCACCGGGTCAAAAATAATATGCAGCTGATCCTGAACATTTTTAACCGGGGGCGTACTAACGTAGCGGACCCCGAGGTACAGCGAATGCTGAAGGCGCAACAAGAGCAAATTCGTTCGATTGTACTGTTACACCAGAAAATTGACCTCAAATCCAACGAGCGGGAAATCGATCCGGCTGCTTACCTCGGGGAAATTGTTACGAATCTCCAAAGCAGCTACGCTGGTGTTTACCCTAAAGTACAACTGCATCTTGATCTTAACGTTGATCTCATACACATCGACAGTGCTATCCCGCTTGGGCTTATCTTAAACGAGCTGATTACCAATGCTTACAAATACGCCTTCCCTAAACAGGGGGCGGGAAATATTAAAGTAACCTTCTCCAAGCTGTCCAATCATTTCTACCTCCGCGTAGCGGACGATGGCGTGGGGTTGCCGAAGGACGTACAAGCCCGGCGAAATGATTCAATTGGTACGCGACTTATCCAGGGGCTTACCCGCCAGTTGGAGGGAACGATTGAATGGATCAATACGAAGCCCGGTACCGTGGTGCAGGTCAAGTTTGGGGTTTATTCGGAGTTTTTTGTATGAGACAGGGTTAGATTGACGGCTTTATAAACCTCTCATTTTAAGCAAATAAGGTCTCATACAACTCCCTGACCGTCGCCAGCGTTATGATCCGAATGCCATACCGGTCGGGGTCCAGCCCTTTGGTGTTGTATTTACTGACGTAGATTCTTTTGAACCCCAGCCGATCTGCTTCGGCAATCCGCTGTTCAATGCGGGTGACGGCGCGGATTTCACCACTTAGTCCGATTTCGCCGGCGAAGCAGACATCGGGCGGTACCGTCACATCCATCGCACTGGAGAGCAGCGCGGAGATAATGGACAGGTCGATGGCCGGGTCGTCTACTTTCAGTCCGCCCGCAATGTTGAGGAAAACATCCTGGTTAACCAGGGGCAGGCCGGCCCGTTTTTCCAGTACCGCCAGTAACATATTCAGGCGTTTGGCATCATAGCCGGTGGAGGTACGCTGGGGGTTACCGTAAACGGCAGCGCTGACCAGGGCCTGTACCTCAACCAGCATGGGCCGCATCCCCTCTACGGTAGCACAGATGGCAGAACCCGAAAGGTCTTCATCGCGCTCACTAAGGAGCAGCTCGCTGGGGTTAGAGACCTCCCGCAAACCGGCAACATCCATTTGATAGATGCCTAATTCGTCGGTAGAACCGAACCGGTTTTTGAGGGTGCGCAGGATGCGATAGGTGTAATTCCGGTCGCCCTCAAACTGCAGTACCGCATCTACGATATGTTCCAATAATTTAGGTCCCGCAATGGATCCTTCCTTGGTGATATGACCGATGATGAAAGTCGGGATACCTGACTCCTTAGCGAAGCGTTGCAATTCTGCGGCGCATTCCCGTACCTGACTGACGGTTCCGGCCATACTGTCTACGTGGGGGCTGGCAAGGGTTTGAATGGAGTCAATGATGAGTAGTTCCGGCTTAATGTCGGCCGCGTGCTGCAGGACCTTGCTGCTGTTGGTTTCCGTAAGCAGATAGCACTGTTGCTTATCGCCCCCGAGCCGATCAGCACGCATCTTGATTTGCTGTTCGGATTCTTCCCCTGAAACATAGAGGACCTTGCGACCAATGTTAAGGGCCAACTGCAGGAGGAGTGTTGATTTACCGATACCCGGCTGCCCGCCAAAAAGAACGATGCTGCCCGGGACGATGCCGCCGCCCAGTACCCGGTTCAGCTCCCGATCAGGAGATTCTAATCGTTTTACATCACCGGCCACCACTTGTTCTAACTGAATCGGGCGGGGACCTTTACCCAGCATAGCCCCACCGGGAGGGCTGTCATTGACACTTCGCCAATCGGTTTGATTGTCTAGCCGTTCATTTTTTGTTTTGACGATCTTTTCCTCAACGAGGGTATTCCATTCTCGGCAGGAGGGGCACTGGCCCATCCATTTGGGGGATTCGGCACCGCAGGAGCGGCAGAAGAAGGCGGTTTTTATTTTGGCCATTTTTTTATTTTCGGGTACATCTGTACTTGTACCGGTTTTTAGGTCAGCATACTTTTCGGGTACATCTGTACTTGTACCGAAACAATAAACAAACTATCTCGTCAACTGGACCTCCCCATTAAAACGGAGAATCACTTCGAGTCAGACTAGCAATTAGATTCAGTCATTGCCTTAAAGGCTTGGTTCGGTGACATACCACCCAAGGTTGTATGTATTCTCTTCGTGTTATACCAGCCGTCAATGAAGTCAAAGGTAACGGTAAAAGCTTCGGCTCTGCATCTAAACTGACGTCGGTTATAACATTCGCTTTTAAGCGTCTTGAAGAACGATTCTGATACGGCGTTATCCCAGCAGTTGCCCTTGCGAGACATACTCGGGATACAATCATTTACTGCGAGCAGTTGCTGGAATTTATGGCAGGCGTATTGCGAGCCACGATCGGAGTGGAAGATGAGCCCTTCCTTCGGCTTTCGGTTCTGTATTGCCTTTTTATAGGCGCGTATGGTTGTGTCTTCAGCCGTCATATTGTCGCTGATTACCCAGCTGACTACGGCCCTATCGGCAAGATCAATGATGGCCGTCAGGTAATTCCAGTGGTTGTTCACTCTAAAATAGGTAATGTCACTTACCCATTTCTCAGCTGGCTGCTCAGCGGTAAACTCTCTATTCAGCAAGTTTTCAGCGATGGCAAAATCATGGTCCGAATCGGTAGTAGTAACAAAGCGTTTTTTGGCTTTCACGCTGATTTCCAGTGCCTTCATTCGCCTGGCAACAGTTGATTTTGGCACGTCCAAGTCTTCTGCTATCCGTGGGCTACCATAAGTCTCACGACTGTACTCGAAGGATTTCTTTATTCTCTCGTTCAATTCATCAGTAGACTCATTCTCAGGCTCCGAGCGCTGACGCCAGGAGTAGAATCCACTAGAACTCACTTCCATTACTCTGCACATCATCTCAACGGGAAATTCATGGGTGTGTGCCATTATGAATTTGTAAATTTTCCGTCGCCCTTGGAGAAGATGCCGATAGCCTTTTTTAAAATGTCACGTTCTAGGCAAGCTTCACGAAGCTGTTTCTTTAGCTGATGAACTTCTTTCTCGGTCTCGGACATTTTCTTTATTCCTTGGCCTTCGGGCCGTTGGCCGTGTTCCAAAAAGTACTGACTACGCCAGCGAGTTAATGTGCTGACCGCTATTTCGAAGCGATCAGCTAAATCCCTAATTTTGGTCTCGGGGTCAAGACTAAGCTTGACGATTTCAAGCCTCTCGGCCTTCGTGAATTTTTTTCTCGGTTTAGACATTGTCTTTGAGTTGAATGGTTTACAAGGTAGTAACCTAATCGACTCGAAGTAACTCTCCGTTTTGGTGGGGAGCTCCACCACCTACCCAACGTATTTGCGTCGGAGACAGTACCACCATATCGTTTACCTCTGACCATCCCATTCGT
>JAUIIF010000396.1 GCA_030431945.1 Bacteroidia bacterium
GATGACCTTTTCAGCCAGAATAACGGCGTGGCGTTTGACCTCGGGGCGTTTGCCGATCTGGGCCGGCTACGTTTGCAGGTGGCAGCCAACGATCTGGCCGGGCGTATTGACTGGGCCAGCGAAGTCAGCACCTTCACCCTTAGCGGCACGGACGAATTCAGCGGGCTCGACATCCTGGCCCAGGTCCTGGAAGACTCCCTGTCCCTCAACACCGCCCTGGATAGTTTACAGCTTACTTTTGAGCCGACGGAGAGCACCTCTCCTTACCGCGCTGACCTGGGGGCAACCTTCCTCATCGGTGGCGAATTTGACGTTACGGAGCGATTGACCGCCGGGCTCCTGCTGGTGCACTACAACCGGGAAATAAATCCGGAAACCGCCCTGGCCGTAAGTGCCCGCTACGCACTCCTGAAGCAACTGACGCTGGGGGTAAACTATAACGCGCGCCGGGAGGCAGCGGCCAACCTGGGCGCGCACCTGCTCGTCCGCCTGGGCCCCGTCAACCTGCTGGCCACCACCGACAACCTGTTGACGGTGTTCAGCCAGAAGGACAACTCCCGGGCCGGGGTGCGGCTGGGGGCTTCCCTGACCATTGGTCGGGAGCGAAAGCCCAGTGCTGAAGAATAAGAGAGTGTATTACCAAAATTGGCGCGGAGCGGGCCGGCTGTTTTCAGGCGGTCACGTCAATACCGGCGGTTAGCTTCAATGTTCTTCAGGAACAACTTATCCTGGAGGCGTTTCGGCAATTGCCGGGCAATGCGGACCATCCAGCCTTTATTCATGACCAGCTGGTCGGGGCGTGGCCGGTGGGCCTCCACCACTTCTTTGATTTTCCGGGCCACCGTAGCAACTGGTATCGCGCTTCTGGCCGTTGACTCCAGGTAAGGATCCAGCTTTTCCAGGATGTATTCATAACGCGTGCCTTCGAACGCTTTGGTTTGTCCTTTGGCTTTGTCCCAGATGGGGGTTTTTACCGGTCCGGGCGCCACACTCACCACATCGATACCGAAGGGGTCGAGCTCCCGGCGCAGGCCGTCCGTTATTGCTTCTACGGCAAACTTACTGGAGGAATAGAGGCTGGTGAAGGGAGCGGTAACGTAGCCGGAAACACTGCTGACGTTTACGATTTTGACGTTCTCCTCGCCCGCTGCGCGGGCGGCGTGCAGCAGGGGCAGGGCTTCCTGACAAACGGCCAGGGTGCCGAAGACGTTTACTTCAAATTGCCGGCGGTAGTCCGGCTCCGCAATGGTCTCCAAAGGGCCGGAGACGGCAATTCCCGAATTGTTGACCACTACGTGCAGCGGCTGGCCCGCGTCGGCAATAACTTGCAGGGCGGCTTTGATGCTGGCGCGGTGCGTAACGTCCATGATCAGGGCGCTGAACGCAGGATACCGGGCAAGCTGCTCCGCATCAGCGGGCTTACGGACGGTGCCGTAAACCTGGTGCCCGGCTTCAAGTAACAAACGGGCCGTGGCCAGGCCGATTCCGGAAGATACGCCGGTGAGTAAGATGGTCATTGATAGCGGGTTGCGGGTTACGGGTTGCGGGTTACGGGTTAATCCAACGGGGACTTTTAGGTGGCCGCCAATTCCATCAGGATGGCGCAGATAATCGCGCCGTAAGTTCCCAGTGCGTAGCCGATAACCGCCATGATGGCGCCTACCGGCGCCAGGGCCGGGCTGAAGGCTGAGGCCACGACGGGGGCAGAAGCCGCCCCCCCGACGTTGGCCTGGCTGCCGACAGCAACGTAAAAGAAGGGCGCCTTGACGAGCCAGGCCACAAAGAGCAGAATGGTAACGTGTACGATCATCCAGATGACCCCGATGGCGAAGAGCCCCAGGTTGGCGAAGATGTCTCCGATGTTCATCTGCATGCCGATGGTGGCCACGAGAATGTAGATGCAGACGGAGCCCCAGCGGCTGGCCCCCACCCCTTCCAGTTTACGAACGGGGGTAAAGCTGAGGAGGAAACCGAGGGTGGTGGCAATGACGATGAGCCAGAAAAAGCCGCTTTGCAGCGTCGTCAGGCGCCAGTCTTCCAGGAAATCGGCAAACTGGCCGAAGAAAGGGGCCAAAAAGTCAGCCCCCCAGTGTGCCAGGGCGACACCACCGAAAGCGACTCCGATCATTTGAAAACTGGAAAGGGAAGTAGGCTCCCGCTTGACGGAAGCGGAATACGCTTCCACTTTTTCCGTTAATTCAGCGATGGCCCTGTTGTCAGCCTTCAGGAGGCGGTCGATCTTGTCGCTCCGGCCGGCACCAAAGAGCAGGAAGCCCAGCCAGATGTTAGCTACCAGTACGTCTACGATGATCATTTGCCCGAAGATGCCCGTTGGGACCTGGTAGATTTCCTTCATCGCTGCCTGGTTGGCCCCACCGCCGATCCAGGAACCGGCAATGGTGCTGAGGCCACGCCAGAGTTCATCGGGGTCCAGGCCGATCAGGTCAGGGAAGAGGTTGGTGATGATGAGCAGGGCAATCGGGCCACCAATCACGATGCTGAAAGTGGCCGCCAGAAACATAATGATGGCCTTGGGGCCGAGGTTGATAATCCCCTTAATGTCAATGTTGAGACATAGCAGAATAAGACTGGCCGGCAGCAGGTAACGGCTGGCCATGAAATAAAGATTACTGTGCCCTTTGTACTGGGCGAAATCCGCCGGATCATATCCGTAGGTTTCCAGGTACTGATTGATCTCTCCGTAAGACATTCCTTTGGCTACCGACATTCCCTCTTCCGCCAGCGCCGCGGTCAGTTCCGGGGTATACCAATCGTACGCAATCAGCCCCAGTGGCCAGTGCAACAGCGCGGGGACGAAATAGCAAAGCAACAGCGCAGGGACGTAAGTGTAAAACTTTTTCCAGAATGGCATTTCACTGTTGGCCGTAGTGAAAATGATGGCCAGTACGATCATGAGGAGACCGAAAACGATGGCGTCGTTGGTAAAGAATGGTTCCATGGGGGTAAGATAGTAAGTATACCTAAGCCGGAGTGGTTTAGCTAAGCTGCTACTGCTACTGCTACTGCGGGTTGCGGGTTGCGGGTTGCGGCGGGCAGGCGCTGACTTGTCCGCCAAAAGACTGGGTGGTAACCTTCAGCAAAGCTTCCTCCCTGAAGAACAGCAGGGTTACGCCCGGCTACGTACCGCTACTTAAATCAGGGTGGCTTTCAGCCGTGGATAAAGCTATTTTCCTGCGACAACCACGACGATTTCTCCCTTCACCTTCCCTTTCTTTTCGTAGTGTTGCTTCAGTTCTGCGAGGGGGGCCGTGGTGATTTCCTCGTGAAGCTTGGAAATTTCCCGGGCGACGCAGGCCGTCCGTTCGGGGCCACAGACCTCCGCCAGCTGGCCGAGGAGCTTAACGATGCGGTGGGGGCTTTCGTAGAGGGCAAAAGTATTGGGTAGATCCGCCAGGTACTGGAGGCGGGTTTGGCGACCTTTCTTATGGGGCAGGAAACCTTCGAAGTGAAACCGGTCGCAGGGAATACCGCTGGCGGCCAGTGCCGGCACGAAAGCTGCCGGACCGGGCAGGCAACTTACCGTAACGCCTGCCTCGCGGCAGGCCCGGACCAGCAGGAAGCCAGGATCGCTGATACCCGGAGTGCCGGCATCCGTAATCAGGGCGTAGGTAGCGCCCGCCTTCAGCTCCTCCACCAACTGCGGCACGATGCCGTGTTCATTGTGCGCGTGGTAGGCGCGCAGGGGTGTTTCCACGCCGTAGTGCAGAAGAAGTGGCCGGCTGGTGCGCGTGTCTTCGGCCAGAATCAGGTCTGCTTCCGTCAGCATCCGGATGGCACGCTGGGTAATGTCTTCACGGTTACCGATGGGGGTGGGGATGAGGTAGAGCATGACGGGTTGCGGGTTGCGGGTTGCGGGTTGCGGGTTGCGGGGGCGGGTTGCGGGGTGCGGTCCTGAGTTTACGGCGGGCAGGCGCTGGCACAATAACCTTTCGTGGCACCTGCGGCCGCGCCCGAAAACATGCCTGTGCGTGGTGCCTTTCCGAAGACTTACTGCTCCATGTAGTAACGGGAAGCTCGCCGGACGATTTCTGCGGTAGCAACAAAAGCAATGTGGCCCGCCAGGTTTTCCATGGTGTCTTTAGCGACATCTTTTGCGGTAGCGGGTACTAAGCCCAGGGCGGGTACGGCCAGTTGCTGCACTACGGCGAAAGCCCCGCCGCCCTGATCGCCGGAAGCCGTTGCTTTGGCTTCGGGCAAGGCTTCCACCATCAGGCCGTAGACGCCGCCGATGACGGCGCCGATGCCAACTTCGACGATGGCTTCGGCAACATCTTCCTGGCGGTCAGACAAATCCACCCCGGCGGCCTCTTCGGCCGCATCAACGACGTCCTCAGCGAGCTTATCTTCAAACTGAACGGTATCCGGGGCCATGGACCGATCCACGATCATCTTTACCCCCACGCCCACAATGCCGCCGAGGACCCCGGCGAGAAAGCCGCGGCCGTAATTTTTTGGACCGGTATGTTCCGTTTTACGCATGAACTCATCAACTGAATCCACTCTGAACCCCGTAAATTGTTCTATTTGGGAAGAGTTTACGTTCGCCGCAGCGTCTTTGACGGAGGCCAGAATTGTTTGGAAGGTGGAAGAAGCCATTTGCTAAAAATTTTAAACAGGTCTTACTAGAACGAGTTCCCGAAAGGGAGGTTCGGAGCAGCAACTGTCAATGTTCCGGTGCCGCTATTGCTGCCCGTAACACCTCCATTAATTCTTCTTGCTTTTCTTCATTCGCCACCAGGTAGATGGGTAGGATTTCCTGCGTGCCTTCCTGGAGGGTCAGTTGCAAATCACGAATATTCAGGCGTTCTACGGCCCTGATACTGGCCAGGGG
>JAUIIF010000397.1 GCA_030431945.1 Bacteroidia bacterium
TGGAATTGCAGGCCCTCCCGCTCCTAACGCAAACTCAAATGGCCCCGGCGGCGGAGAGTATTACTCACAGGATGATTATACCAACTTCCATAACGAAATTGCCCAGGGCGGCATGGTTCAGGTGCCGGGCCACGAGGACATTGTTACCATTGTTACTGACCCCCTCAACAGTCTTTCAGAATTTTACGACGCCGGTATTGTCTGGTACCGCAACAGCGATGGACAGCGGGTACAAAACTTCCTGTTCTTCAGTACGGCTGTGGGCGTAGGGGACGATGAAGGGCCCACCTTCGCGAAGGCCAATGGCCTGGGGGACATGATCGCGCTCTCCGACCCAACCCCCATCCAAATCGGTAACCGCGTTTGGTTTGACACGAACAACGACGGTATTCAAAGCCCGAATGAGCCCGGTATTAATGGAGTAACTGTTGAACTGTGGAAAGACATTGGCGGAACTATGACCCTGGTCGCTACGACCACCACGGCTGCCGATGCCATTCAGGGTAACGGCGCTTTCAAGTTCACGAACAGCACGGAGCAGACCTGGTCCGGAGGGCAAACGGAAGTATTGCCCAATATGAACTACGAGATTCGCGTAAGCCTGGCCAACATTACGGCCCAGATGGCTAACGTAAATGCATTTACGATCCAGAATGCGTCCAGCGATGCTACCAACAACAACAAAACGGACCTCAGTGACTCAGACGTAAACGATAGCGGTGTAATCGCTTTCACCACCGGAGGTGCTGGTGAAAACAACCATACCTTGGACATCGGAGTAAAGGCTGGCTGTTCAATTGTCGTAAACTCTGCGACCCCCACAGCCTGTAATCCCGCAGATAACAGCTATACCCTGAATGTTTCATTAACGTACACTAATGCCCCGGTAAGTGAAAATATCACAATTACCACCGATAACGGAGCCAGCCAGACCTTCACCCCCGCTGGTACGGATGGCACGGAAACTTTTACCCTGACTAATTTGGCTAGTGACGGCACGGCCAATATCGACGTAACGGCGACTTTCGCCACCACTACTACCTGTACGGCAACGCTGGCCGATGCCTATACGGCACCCGCCGCTTGCGCCTGGGCTAATGACCCGGCCCGTGGAACGCTGCTGGAAGCAGGAGATGCCGTAGTCACCTGTGGTGTTATTAACGCCAGCGACCCTGTGGTCGCGCTGTTTGCCGTAAAGGATCCCGTGTATGCAAGCAATTCATACGTGCTCAACGGAGCAGGAAATTACCCCATCTGGAACCGTCCGGCGGAACTCCACCCGGCAAGTTGGTCCTTCACTAACCTCGGAAGCGTCTTCGGAACTACTATTGATCGCTTCCGCAATATTTACGTAACGGCGTCAAGCTCTTTTTCTCCACAACTAAATTTCCTGTCCCAGGCCAATAATACCCAGGCTAACGTAAATTATCAGTCAGGAACGGGAGCCATCGGCAGAGCTGCCCCCGGCCCCAACGCCTCCGCTGAATTAAATGCGGCAGGAACAATTTACCAGCTGGATAACCTGACGGGCACCCCAACGGTTTTTGCCCAGCTCCCGCAGCAACAAGCGGCCTTGTCCTACAATGCCTTTATTACTACCCCTACTAACCTTTTCCTGTCTCAGGGTACCCGTAACTCGGGCCCCGGCCTGGGCAACATCGATTACGATCAGGACGGAGATCAGTTCTTTGCCACCAACTTCGAAGATGGCAAAATCTACCGGATCACCTCCGATGGAACCGTTGCACCCAACCCCTTCGACTTCGGCACGCCCGATAACGGTGCCGTGGGTATGCCGCCCCTCGGGGATCGTGTGTGGGGCGTAGCGTACTACCAGGGCCGGGTTTACTACTCCGTATGGACGGATTTGTCCTGTACCAACGGAAACTGTGGGTCAACGGCAAATATTCCGGGGCTGTACAACAACGGTCCCACCGGAATAAAGCCGCAAATCCGGTCGGTAGCCATCAATCCCGCTACCCAGGAGTTTTTGCCGGCTACGGATCAGCTTGAATACGACGGCGCTGACCTGGAAACCACAAACCCCATTTCCGACATCGCCTTCGATCTCGACGGTAACATGCTCATCGCACAACGCACGATGCTGACCGACTATGCCGGCTACAACCACCGTTCACAAGTGGCCTACCTGACGGGCGGAAACGGCAGCTGGACGGCTGACCCATTCTACACCAGCTTCCGCGAAGCCGCCCCCGCAGCCAATAAATACGGTACGGAAGCCTACGGTGGTGTTGATTTTGGCTATGATGGCGTTGCTCCTGATGCCACCGTCTGGTACTCTAGTGCGGACATGGTCCGCGATGAAAACCCGGCGAACGGCAGCCAGGGCCCACACGGTGTTGCAGGTGTCATGCTAAGTTCTCTGGCCGGAGGTGATTTCCCTGATCCACGCTCCATCATTCCTTATGATGCCACGGTTACCAACTCCATGAGCCTGGATGCGAAGGGAACGGGAGGTGACATAGAAATCGTAGGAGAATGCCTCTCCATCGGTAACCTGGTCTGGAATGACCTGAACGATAACGGAATTTTTGACCCCGGTACGGAGGCCGGTATCCCTAACGTGCGCGTACGCCTGCTTACGGCCGACGGATTACACGTGATTGATAGTACGCTGACCAATGCCCAGGGCAATTATTTGTTCCCCAGCCTCTTTGCTGGTGACTACCTCATCGAAATAGTCCCACCCGCAGATTTCGTCTCTTCCACCGGAAGCATGATGACGGCAACTACCGGCCCGTTCGAACCGGCACCCGACCCGAATACCGTTGAAGTCAACGATGATGATAATGGTACCACAAGCGGCGCCACCATTCGGTCCGAATCCATTGTCCTGCGGGAAAATACGGAACCCACTAACGATGGTGCCCTTAGCGGAATAGTCGATGCCACCCTGAATGAGAACGCCAATTATACGGTTGACTTTGGCTTGATTGAGTCTCCATGTGAGCTTACCGTCGCAAATGTTGTTACCCAGTGCAACAACGGGAACGAATTCATGGTCACTTTTGACCTGACCTGGAACTACGGATTAGCAGCAGCGGACGTAATTGAAATCACCGTGGCGGGCACCGTACAGGCTCCGTTCAGCCCCACCGCCTCCTCCGGTACCACCTCCGTTGGGCCGCTTTTGCTTTCCGTGCCAGGGTCAGGCCTGACGGTGGAAGCTGCTTTTGGTGGCAATCAGACTTGTACTGATCAAGCTTCGTTCGATCTCGTCGCCTGTACCGTCGCCTGTACGGATAACCTCGGCGGTAACGTCTTTAATGACCTTAATAATGATGGCGCGGACGCAGGTGCAGCGGAAGTTGGACAGGCCAACGTCCTCGTCGAGATCTATGAGTGTGGCAGCGACGTACCCGTCGCCGTCGCCTGGACAAATGCTGATGGTGACTGGAGTGTCGATGACACCGGCTTCAATTATCCGGTACGCGTGGAATTCTCCACCCCCCTGCAACCGGAACTGCAACCCAGTTTCGCCGGTGCCGATAACGGAACCAACACCCAAATGGTTCCTGCAAGCAGCTGTGAGATCGATTACGGCGTCGTGGACCCCGCTTTGGCTTGTGGACCTGCCATTATTGAAAACAACCCGATCGGAACCCCCTCCGCTGAAGGCAAATTACTCACCTCCGGCATCGCCATCGTAACCTGTGGCATCATCGACGATCCCAGCATTCCCGCCAGCGGCCAGTATACGCTTGGCCTGATCGATGTGCGCAGCGCTACCCTGGCCAATGATCGCCCCCAGGCAACCATCATGGATTACCACCATCCGGACTGGACAGTTACCCAGGTCGGTAACGTCTTCGGTACTACTACCGATGACTTTGGCAATTTTTACGTCACGGCTTCCTCCCACTACGGCTCCGCCTTCGGCTATATCTTAGGCATGGACCAAAGTAACTTCCGGCCAAGCATCATCCGCTACGGTGATATCGGCGGCGGTGCCAATGATGTTGCTGCTGCAGGTACAGTATACAAAATGGATGCTGCTACCGGTGCGCCTACCGTTTTTTGCCCAGTTACCCCAGCAAAGTTTTGCCTTCACGCACATTGCTTGCGAACAGGGAACTTCCATCAACCGGACTTCCGGGCCTGGACTCGGAAACATCGAATACGATGAAGTGCACGATCAGTTCTTCGTCTCTAATTTCGAGGATGGCAGCATCTACCGCCTCGCCGCCGATGGCACTCAGTTGGATGCTTTCGACCCACAGACCCTGGCTGGATTTACCGCAGATGACGGGACCGCCGGATTCGCAAACGACTTCAAACCTTACGGACTCGCCGTATCGCCGGACGGTAACCGCCTGTACTTCGGCGTCCACCCCGTCGATAATAATCCAGCGACTTCCCTGACGGATGCTAATGTCTATTACCTCGATCTGGCCGCCGATGGCAGCATCAGCGGAACGGAACAATTCTTGGTAACGACGACCCCCGACCCTTCAGGATCGGCCTTCGGTGCAGACTTTAATGCTTTCGGCCAAAACCCGGCCTGGTACTCCGTCTCCGATCTCAACTTTAACCCCGATGGAGATTTGGTGATCGGACACCGCTCCGGTTGCGGAGATGGTACGAACCCCGTCTACGCCTCTTCTCACAACCATGGTGCCTCTTACTTTATCTACGACCTGGACGGCGGTACCCTCACTAACATCGAAAGCCGCTACGCAGGAGATATAGGTAATGATAACGTAACTTTCAACGACGGTACCGGTAATGACGATGTCTATGGAGGCATTGGTATCTGGGATACGCACGATGGAAACTACACTTACGTTGTCTCTTCCTCGGATATTCGCGATGAAGTAGG
>JAUIIF010000398.1 GCA_030431945.1 Bacteroidia bacterium
TACCGGGCGGAAGGACCAGGTGGCGGCCTACCGGGCCTTGGTGGACAGTACCCACTGGCGCCGTTTTCCGACGCTGGAATACGCCGCGATGGTTTCCGTACTCGACGAGAATGTTGGTCGCATCGTCTCGATGCTTGAAGCGACCGGACAGCTGGAAAAGACGCTCATCATCTTTACGTCGGACAACGGCGGGCAGCACCTGGAGGAACTGGACCCGGCGCTGTCAGCGCATACCCCCCCGACGGATAACGGCATCCTGCGGGGCGGGAAAGGTACCCTCTACGAAGGAGGCATCCGGGTGCCGCTGATTGTTCATTATCCCGCTTATGCCACGACGACTTATGCTTCTACGGAACAAGTGACGGGAACGGATATTTTCCCAACCATCGGGGAGGCCCTGGGGCAGGCCAACTATGCGGCCAGCCCGGACGGGCGCAGCTTACTGCCGGTTTTGCGCGGGGAGGCCGGCCGGCTGCGGTCATTGTACTGGGAGGCCCCCTACGGTGGGCCGGAGGGGCCGGCCGCCGCGTTGCGGCGGGGAGACTTCAAGCTGTACCTGGATACCAAACAGGACTCCCTGACCTACTTCCATATTTCAGCCTTACCCGACGAGTCTTTGCGGATGGCCGCAGCCCCCGCCGGGGACTTGCTGCGGGAACTGAAGCAAGCGCGCAAAAAGGCAGGCATCCGGTAAGAAGCAGGCTTTTAATCGGCCATCAGCTTGTTCAGAATGTCTCCGAGCTCCGCAGCCGTGAAATCTGTCTTGGCGTGCACGAATACGGCCCGGTTTTCGCTGGGGTCGTTGACGATGGCCACGAGTTCCCGCACCGTTTTTCCCCGCATCTGAACGCTTAATTCAATCTGTTCGCCGGATGATGCGCGGACGGTGGCCCAGCGTTCATAGTCGTGCTTTGACTCCAGGGCCGCAAGCAGTTCCCGGATGTCCCGGCTGGTATTGAAGTCGTCACCATCAAAGGTCAGAATGCGGGTGGTCCCCAGCTCCTGGGCGAAACTGAAAGCGAGTTTTTCGTCTTCGTCTTCACTGGCCAGCATCCCGATTTCGCCGGCCAGGCCGATGAGGAAACCGGGGATGGTAAGGGCCACATTTTCTTCCCCCCGACGATGGTCGTGGATGAAGTCCCGCACGGCTTTATTCTGGGCGAAGAGGCTGGGAGCGGCGAGGCCGTAAAGGAGCAGAAGGAGGATTAATTTTTTCATAACGGTGAGTTGGCTGGGTGATGGATGGGATAGGTTTTGGAGGGGGAGAGGCCGACAACGCCGGGTGAGCGACCGGATCGTCGGGGCCGTGGTTTGTCCGGCCCCAACGATCCGGGGCTGTACCCTTTAGTTGCCTTCGATGGCACGCTGCAGGTCGGAAAGTTTGGTGAGGTCGATGCTGCCGATGAAACTGAACATGCCGAAGTTGTCCGCCGCCCCGAAAATCAAAAAGAGTTCGCTGACCACGGCATTTTCGTCCTGAATAAAGGCCTCCACGTTGTCGCCGTCTTTGGTGCGTACTTTAAACAGCAGTTCGTACTTGTTCGTGGGGATTCGTTTTTTTGCCTCCTTCCAGTGGGCCATGGCGTTTTGGTCCGTATGGAGGACGCGGATTCCCTGGACATCACGGACTACCCTGAGGACCGCTTCGACCTCTTTTTCGTCGAGGTCTTCTAAATCGAGGTTAGAATCCTTCACGAGTTCGAAAATTTTACCGCTGATGTAGACTACGGTAAAATCCTGATTGTCAACGTATTCACTAAAGTAAGTAGATATCGCATCCTGCGGTAGTTTTTGCGCGGACGCGGGTGCCAGGTAGAGGCAAATGAGCAGTGCAAGCAGATATTTCATAATTTTTATTGTTGTAATGATGAGGTAAAAGGGGAGGTCCGTAACCCACTATTTAAGTGCCTGGCGGACTTCCACCATTTCCCGGACGGCGAAGCTGGTGCCTTTGTTCAGGCTGGCACTGGCGGCGCCCAGGGCTTCGCGCAATACCTTGTAAGCTTCTTCGGGGTCGGTAACTTCGTACTTACTCCAGTCAATCGGCGCCGGCTCGGCCTGCGCCGCTGCGATCGGGAAGCCAGTACCCGTAATTACCGTGGTGGGGCCAAACCAGGTGTTTAACCCCAGTATTAAGGCCGCCGCCGCAGCGGCCACACTCAGCCACCGTAAGGGGCGCCGGCGGTGTACCGGGCGTATCCGTACGGGGGCCATGATTTCAGCAGCTTCATCCCAGTAGGTGAAGAGCGGAGGGTAGAGGGCCAGGTCCGGGTGGATGTCTCCGGACCGGAAGTAAGCCCTTAGCTGTTGTTCTTCTTCCAGGGTGGTTTCCCCGAGGAAGTAACGGTCCAGTAACTTTTTCGCAGTGGTATGTTTCATGATTCCACAATTCTTTGTTCGAGTAATAACGCCCTCAATTTGCCGCGGCCGCGGTGCAGGTAGGTCTTTACCTGCGACAAACTAAGGTTGGTCGCCTCGGCTATTTCCTTGTACTCCATCCCTTCCACTTCGCGAAGCTGAAGGACTGTCCGCTGATCCGGCGGAAGCTGCTGCAGGAGTCGGTGAATGTGCCCGAGGGTATCATTGGCTGCGGTAATCCGGTAAGGCGTTTGGGCATCGTGATCCGGAGCGGCCGCTTCCGTTTCCCGTACCCCACGCACCCTGGCGGAACGTAGCCGGTCAATGGCCTGGTGCTTGGTCATCCGCATCAGCCAGGCCGGCGGGTTATCAAGACTGACGATTTGGTCCCGCTTCTTCCAGCTTTTTACCAAGACGTCCTGCACGACGTCTTCCGCTTCGTCCGCGTCGTTGACGACGCGCAGGGCCAGCCGGTAAAGGCGGTCTCGGACGGAAGTAATTATGCTGGAGTAATGATCCAAAACTGGAAGAGCGTTTGCCTATGACACGGTGGCCAGGAATAGTTTGTTACAGGGAGGGACGAAAAAATAATCCGGGGGTTGCGGGAAGCTGGTGGGGTTACCCCGTGCGGTTGGCGTGCTGCGTTGAATACTACCGGACTACTTCCTACCTTCGCACCATGGCCGGTTATACCATCAAACTTCCCCAGTTCGAGGGGCCTTTCGATCTGCTGCTCTTTTTCATTGAGCGGGACGAACTGGACATTTATGATATTCCGATTTCGCAGGTGACGGACGACTTCCTGGCCTACATGCGCCAGGCGGAGCAAATGGACATTGACCTGGCCAGCGAGTTTGTCCTCGTTGCCGCCACCCTCTGCCGGATCAAGGCCAAAATGCTGATTCCCCGTAAGCCGGTGGATGAAGAAGGTAACGAAATTGACCCCCGGGAAGAACTGGTCGCCCGCCTGCTGGAATACAAGCGCTACAAATCCGTTCTCGCGGAGTTGCGTGAATTGGAGACTGCCCGGAGTATGCGTAATTACCGCGGCAACATTACGGCGGAGCTGGCCCAGATCGCAACCCGTGCACTGGTAGACGTTGAACTGGAAAGTGTTACCCTGTTCAAATTACTGAAGGCGTACGAGCGAATGCTGACGCGCCTGGACGAAGACAGCAAACGGCCCGCCATCCACGAAATTGCCCAGTTCAGCCATACCGTCGAGGAGCAGCAGGAGCGAATCATGACGTTGATTGGTGGGGTACAACTCGGTAAGGCCCGGCCGAGTTTTTCGGACATTTTCAGCGTTTGTAAAACGCGCATCCACGCCATTGTTACCTTCCTGGGGCTCCTGGAATTGCTGAACGCCCGGGCGATCCGCCTGATCCCCGGAGAAGGCGTTAATAATTTTTGGCTGGAACCGGGCCGAAGCGAAGAAGAGGAATAAGGCCTGGGGCCCGCTATCTTTTCACCACTCTCCCCACCAGGAGCTGACCACCAGCCTGCTGGGCGTAGAGTAAATAAACGCCGGCAGGAAAGGGGCTAAGATCAATACTTACGCCTTCCGGTAATCGGTCCTGATTAAAAATCAGTCGGCCAAAGGTATCGTAAACGCTGACGTCGGTCAATTCCCCGCTGATGCCGGAAATGATTTGAAAGAGCCCCCCGGTAGGGTTGGGTTGCAGGCCCAGCGGTAAAATGCGGGCACGGTTTTGTACGGGGGTTAGTCTTTGGAGGGCCCCATCCATCCATATTGCCCGGTCAACGATCCAGTTTTTCAGGTAATCGATTTCGGAGTCGTAAGATTGCCCTACGTAGGCGTTGGGCCAGACGTATTCGTTGAGTACTGGCCAGCGGTCAAAATTACGGGCCGGGGCATCATCCAGGCGGACGACGAACGAGTCGATGGTGGCCACTAATTGTTCATTAGCGAACCGACCACTGCGCAGGGTTCGCCAACGATCCGCCAGGAGTTGCAGGAATACAGGGTCTTCCCGGAGGCGACTCCACCAAAAGGGAAGCTGCCAGAAGTCACTGGGGCACTCATTGCCGAAGTCATAGGCCCAGCCATCAATTGCCGCCCCGCTGCAGTAATCGGCATTGCCGAAGGCCAGGTTGAAGTCCCAGACCGGCCCCATGTGCAGGCGACCATCCTCACTATCCCGGTCTTTATACAGATAGGTGCTGAGCCGGTAGCCGTCCACGTTGCGGGAAAGCTCGTTGATGATGAAAAAGTCGACAAAAGAGTTCAGGTCGACGTACCGATGGTACCCGGTAACGGGATGCAAAAAGTCTGGTCCGGCCAGTACCTCCTCAAAGTGCAGCATCCAGTCCCGGATGTACTCCCGCTGTTCCTGGTTGATGTCTTCCGGTTTGGGGTAATGATAAAGGAAGCGAATGCTCTGGTTCTCTTCCGTAGCGGCATTGAATAAGGATTCGAACAGGACGGGGAAGTCATCCGTCTCTCCGGTGAATTTG
>JAUIIF010000399.1 GCA_030431945.1 Bacteroidia bacterium
ATCCAGCATCTCGCCGGCCTTGTTCAGGGCGGCAATGACGTAAATGCGGTCACCGTTTGTGTAGACCTGCTGAATGTTCAGATCTGCTTCCTGGTCTACGTCTGCTTCGACCATCAGGGTCATTTCTTCCACCGAATCGTCATCTCCTGGCCAGTCCACGTCGACTACCGGGACTTCTATTTCTTCTTTTTCCATGACGATGCGCACTTTCGGAACCTCTACGATTTTGGTGGTCGTTCTTACGTCTACGTCCGCCCAATCAACGTCATAGGTAGGTAATTCGCCAGATTCAGCATCTACATCAATGTCGACACTCGGCAGTTCGCCTTCACTGGTCTGATCAACATCACAACTGGAAAAAGCAAGGGAAAAAAAGGCAAGGAAGGATAAAAATTGGATTCTCATAATAATTTCGTTTTGGGTCAATTAATGGGTACTTGCAAGGCAAGCTGTATAAATAAAGCGGGGCATCCCCGTCCTGAGTTCGCTTGATTGGTTGATTTATGGAATACGCCGATCTGGTTCCCCGCGATCTTTTCTTACCTTAGATGGAGCTATACCACTTTGAATCAGGAATTCAATCCTCCCCTTAATTGAGAAATATGCGCGTCCTTTTTACCCTGGCTTTCTCCCTTTCCCTGGCGGCTGTTTTTGCCCAGCCCCAACTTCGTTTCTTAGCACCGGTCAGTGGCTTCAACAAGCCCGTCGACATCACCGGGGCAGGAGACGGAAGCAAGCGGTTATTCATCGTCGAGCAGCCGGGCCGAATCCGGGTTTTTGACCAGACAACGGAAAGTGTACAGGCCAATGATTTTCTGGACATCACCTACCGGGTGCAGGATAACCGCAATGAACGGGGCTTGCTGGGCGTAGCTTTTCACCCTGATTTTGCCAACAATGGTTTCTTCTACGTTAATTACACGACCATTGCCCGGAACGGATACCCGGATGGATCTACCGTCATCTCCCGCTTTACGGCTACTCCGGGGGCAACGGTAGTGGACACTTTAACGGAAGTGGTTCTCCTGAATTTTGCCCAGCCTTTCAACAACCATAATGCGGGGGACCTGGCTTTCGGCCCCGACGGCTACCTCTATATCCCTACCGGTGATGGGGGAGGAGCCGGAGACCCCAATGATAACGGTCAGGATCCGCAACAACTGCTGGGCAAAATGCTGCGCATTGACGTGGACAACAACGATGCAGGCCTGAATTATGCCATCCCTCCCACCAATCCCTTTGTAGCGGATGGATCGGTACGGAATGAAATCTGGGCTTTCGGCCTGAGAAACCCCTGGCGGATTTCTTTTGATCGGGAAACCGGTGATCTCTGGATCGGAGATGTCGGGCAGCGCCAGCGAGAAGAGGTTAACCGGGAACCGGCCAACCACCCCGGCGGGCTGAATTATGGGTGGGATTGTCGTGAAGGCTTCGTTGCTTATGATGGTGATGACGATCCCATTTCGCCACGCTGCAACGGAAGTACGATCTACACGGACCCGGCTTTTGATTATCCCCGCAATGTGACCAACGGCGGGTTCTCCGTTACCGGCGGTTATGTGTACCGGGGCAGTGCCGCCGACCTGCGCGGCTGGTACATTTGCGCAGACTTCGCCAGCGGGAATTTTTTCCTCTACCCCGCAGCCGGCGGAGCCTTATTTGTAGAAAATGATGCCCCGGTCAATAGTCCTTCCTGTTTCGGTGAAGATGATGACGGTGAGTTGTACGTATTTGCGTACGGTGGTACCTTCTACCGGATAACTACTTTAATGTCGATGCCCGTCGACCTGATCAGCTGGACAGCGACGGCAACGGAAAAGGCGGTACAACTGGCCTGGCAAACGGCGACAGAAACAGCAACCAAAGACTTTGTCGTGGAACGAAGTGCTGACGGTATTGCCTTTCAACCGATTCTTACGGTGCCGGCTGCGGGAAATTCTTCCGATCCGCTTAGTTATCAGGTAACGGATGAGCACCCCCTGCCCGGCGTATCTTTTTACCGGCTTCGCCAGCGGGACGAGGATGGGGCCAGTGAACTGTTTGCGGTGCGTACCGTCCATTTTGCAGCGCAGGAGCAAGCCGCTCCGGTTTTTCGCCCCAACCCGGTGCTGCAGGACCTTTTCGTCGATGTACCCCGCAGGCTGACGAATGGCGCGGTGACGCTGGAAGTGTTTGCCACCAATGGTCAGAAGGTCTACACCCGTTCCTCCCTGGCGGGGGCAGAGGCGCAAACTTTCAGTTTTGTCTTGCCGGAATTAGCAGCGGGAGTGTACACCGCCAGGCTAAGCTACGATGGGGAAGTTTTTCTGCAGAAATTGATGATCAGGTAAGGAGACGGGGCGCGGACGCTGGTGCGGGCCACAGGACCATGGTGCAAAGAAAGGTCAGCGATTGTTGTCAGCTGCCGGCCTGATATACCCCCCTCCCGCCGCGGAGGCCTTAACAAATATTAAGTCGCTTTAAGACCGCTATAAGCAACCGGTAGGGTAGAAAGACCGTGTTTTAGGGTAAGAAAACTGGTTACTTGCTGGCCAGTGCCTAAAGCATGTATTATGAAACGACTGACCCAAATCCCCCTCGTGTTTTTCCTGGCCATTTCTTTCCTGGCCATCACTTCCTGTACCTCCGTAGAAACCCTCGTGGAGAGCGGGAATTATGAAGAAACCATCCGGCTGGCGCAGAAACGCCTGACGGGTAAGCAGAAGAAAAATCCGAAGTATGTGCTTGCACTCGAAACGGCCTTTAACCGGATTACGGAGCAGGATATGTTACGCGCACGTCGTAAGGCTGAAAGCGGCCGGCCCGACTGGGCGGAGATTCAAAGCATCTACCAGAAGGTGCGTCGTCGTCAGGATGCCTTAGCCCCGCTTTTACCCGTAATCGATAAGCATGGGTACCAGGCGGAATTTCGTTTTGCCCGTGTGGACGACCTCATCGTGCAGGCAGGAGACAAAGCGGCTGCGCAGATTTACACCGAAGCCACTGACTTGCTGGCCCTGGCCAGGACGGGGGATAAAGCGGCGGGCCGGAGCGCCTACAATGCATTCAATCGCCTGCAGAATTACCGGGACAACTACCGCGACGCTAATGCGCTGCAGGCAGAAGCCCGTGAATTAGGAAAAGTCTTCATTTCCGTGGAGATGGTCAACCGGAGTGGCGGCTTTCTGCCCGCCGGCTTTGAGCAGGAACTGCTGCGGGCTGACGGGCCTGTCCTGGACGACAACTGGCGCTTTTACGATTTTCGCGCCATTCCCGGTAAGACCTACGACTACAATGCCCGCATTCTCATTGATGACATCCAGGTGAGCCCGGAACAGATTTCAGAACGCAGCTTCGTGGAGGAAAGGGAAATCACTGACGGTACCGAGTACGTGCTGGATGCGAACGGTAACGTGGCTAAGGATACCCTTGGAAACGACATTACCCGGCCCCGCCGGATTGTTGTCCGGGCAGATGTCCTGGAAGTACTGCAGCGTAAAACCGCCGTAGTAACGGGCAGCTTGCTACTGTACGATAACCGTGCCCGGCGGGTAGTAGACGAAGAGCAACTGACGGCAGAAGCGTATTTTGAAAACTACGCCAGCACCTTCCGTGGTGACCGGCGGGCGCTGAGCAGTAACACCCGTCGGAACCTGGGAGCCCGCCCGGTAGCGTTTCCTTCCAATGAAGCCCTGATCCTCGACGCGGCCGACGTACTCAAGCCCCAGCTTAAGGAACGCTTAGCCGATAGTTGGCGGGTGCTCTGAGGCCCTTGCCTGACTAATGAAGGTCATCATCCATCCCTGAACCAAAGTGGAGGAGGAACCCGGTATGCTGTATTCAGGCGTCTTTGCCTGACTACGGGGTACCGGGTGGCTGATGTTGTAAACGTAAGGACCCAACCGTTCACCGCCGGTTGAAAAACCGTTGCAGTAAAGATCGGCTGCCGGTAATGATGCTGGCGTTTCCTTCCATTAAAGGGCCGGGCTTGAGCAAAATTCCTTTGGTGGTCAGCAATTCTTTGGGGAACACGACCTCCACGGCAGTTACCCCGTTCTGGGAGAGCCGGCCGATATCAACAACCACACCTTCTACCGAGCCGTATTCCAGGTGCGGATAACTATCGAAATGCACCAACACCCGTTGGCCCTCCTTTACCGCACCTGAGCCTCGGTTGGGCAGGGCTATCCTGCCAATAATCCCGCCAGGATTGGCGGGGATGATGGTACCGATCTTATCACCACGCAACAAAGTCTGCCCCTGCCGAATTTGCCGGTCGAGCAAGACCAGACCGTCTACCGGGCTGACGATGGTAAAGTTGTCTTCCCAGCCGGCGACAGCCGCCTCCAGCCCGTCGTAGGCGTTGCGCAAGGCCTCGCCGGCTTGCAGCAGGGTGCTCGGCAGCCCGCCGCGGTAGCTGGCAATCTGATTGCGCATCAGCTCAATGTCGAAGCTGGCGGCCCGTACTTCACTCCTGCTGGCGTTCAGTTCATCTTCGGTGCGTTCTACCTGGCGTCGTACCTGATAAACTTTATCAATGTTGTCCACGCCATCCGCCTCAAGCTGCTCTTCGCGCGCCAGAAGGGAGCGTTCGCGGACCAACTGATCCTCCAGCCGGGCCTGCAATTGTCGTTGTCGGCGGATAAAACGCTCCTGCCGGTCGATGCGCTCCTCCAGTTCTCGGGTGGTCAGACCGTCCAGCTTGCGGTCTTTCAGGTTCTTGTAGATTTCCTGCTTCTCCTGTAATTCGTAAACGGCCTCCTGTATCTCCCCCAGGTTCCACGCCGGTGGAATGTGAAAAGTGGCCAGACCCATATCTGACTG
>JAUIIF010000400.1 GCA_030431945.1 Bacteroidia bacterium
TTTTCTGTTTTTGCCGATCGGGTTGTTCTGCTGTTCTTGCGCCTGGGCTGATTCTTTTTGCACTTACGCCGAAAGCTATTTTTCCTGGACGGAAGGGAAAACGGCCATTGCCAGGGTACGCTTTCTTGAGTTCAGGACCCCGGACGTCAATGGCTATGCCCCCCTGTACGATTTTAAAATTTTAGAGGTGCTGGCCGGTGAATTAGCTGATCCCGTCGTCACCCTCTGGGGGCAGGATGGAGGCAACTGTAATGGTCCCATTCTGTCATTGCGCGAAAATGGAGAGTACATCATTATGTTCGCGACCAGGGAGGGGTATACCAGCTACTATCCGGAAATTTCCGGCGGAATAAATAACCCCTATCCGATTTTTGATTATCCCGGCTGTGGGCCGGCCACCTTGGAAGTTACGGGCGGTCAAATCAGGGGAGAGATCCAGCCGGGGGTTAGCAGCATTGCCAGGCAACGGTTACGGAACGTGCTGGAAGACTGTCTGGGCGATTTTATCGAGCTGGCGCCCGATCCTTTCCCTATCCCGAGGTACGAAGCGCAGCTCTTCCCCAATCCGGCCAGCGAGCGGGTAACGCTGCAATTTGCCCAGCCGGCTCCGGTTTTCAGTGTTCGTCTCTACGATATGCTGGGCCGCCTCATTTCCGCAGACCGCCTCGGGGGAGCGGTCGTAACGCGTCATGAAATTAACGTCAGTCAGTTACCCGCCGGCGTTTACCAGGTCGTAGCAGAAACGGATGGTATCAGGGTCAAAAAGCAGGTAGTGGTCTTGTAAGTCGGGGCGCGGCCGCAGGTGCCGGTAAAGGACGGAGGAGCAGGGAGTTGCTGAAACAAAAAACACCCATCAGGGATATTTTAAAAGGATTTGCAGCGAATTGCTTGGCCACCCTCTGGCCTCCTGCGTATATTCGCGGTTCAGCCAAATCCAACTAATGAACGATCCCGTCAGCTCTCAGCCGCCCCATTATCTTGACGAACTCAACGACGTTCAGCGGCAGGCTGCCATGGCCACCGAGGGGCCGGTGCTCGTCATCGCCGGGCCTGGATCGGGTAAAACCCGGGTGCTTACTTACCGGATCGCGCACCTGATCGAAAAAGGCGCCGCTCCCTGGGAAATCCTGGCCCTGACTTTTACGAACAAGTCCGCCCGGGAAATGAAGGAGCGGATCGGTAAAGTCGTCGGCGGTAAAGCTTCGGACATCTGGGCGGGCACCTTTCACTCCCTGTTCGCCCGCATCCTGCGCGTAGAAGCCACCCACATCGGCTATCCGAGCAATTTCACCATTTACGATACGGACGATACGAAGAGCCTGATCGGCCAGATCATCCGGGAAATGAACCTGGACAAAACCGTCTACCAGGCCAACGCCATCAAGAACCGGATTTCCAGTGCCAAAAGCAGCCTGATCACCCCAAAACTGTACGCCCAGAACGCCGAGCTGCTGACCCAGGACAAGCAGGCGAAAATGCCCCTCGTCAGCCAGATCTACGCCAAGTACGTTGCCCGCTGCAAAAAAGCGGGCGCGATGGACTTTGATGACCTCTTGTTCCGGCTTTTCGAATTACTCCAGAATCACCCGGACGTCGTCAAAAAATACCGACGTAAATTCAGGTACGTGCTGGTGGATGAGTTTCAGGACACCAATACGCTCCAGTACGCCATCGTCAAGAAACTGGTGCAGTATCCGGACAGCCCCCGGAACATTTGTGTGGTGGGAGACGATGCGCAGTCCATCTACGCCTTTCGCGGTGCGACCATCCAGAACATCCTGGATTTTGAAAGAGACTTTGCCAACCACGGCATCCAGACGTTCAAACTCGAACAGAACTACCGGAGTACCGAAAACATCGTCATGGCCGCCAATGCGGTCATCAGCCACAACCGCCGGCAAATCCAGAAAAAAATCTGGAGCCATAAGGGGGAAGGCCAGAAAATTCGCATCCTGCGGGAAATGGACGATACCTCCGAGGGGCGCCGGGTGGCGGATACCATCGTGGAGCAGAAAAACAGGTTTCACCTCCGGAACGAGGACATTGCCATTCTGTACCGGACGAACGCGCAGTCGCGCATCTTCGAGGAATACCTGCGTCGTTTTAATCTCCCGTACCGGGTGTACGGCGGACTGAGCTTTTACCAGCGTAAGGAGGTGAAAGACCTGATTGCCTACCTGAGGCTGGTCGTGAATCCGGCCGACGAGGAAGCCTTTCGCCGCAGCATCAACAACCCAAAGCGGGGCATTGGCGGCACCAGTGTAGACAAAGTAGTAGCCCTGGCCGCGCAGCAGGGCCTCAGCCTTTTTGAAGCCCTCAAGCACGTCGCCCTGCCGCGGCGCACCCGCCATGCTGCCGATGGCTTCATCGAGCTGATCGAGAAGGCGAGTGCCCAGGTAGATACCGCCAATGCGTACGAACTGGCCGAGACCATTGCCCGTAAGTCCGGCTTAGCGGACCAGATGCGCAACGATACCTCCATGGAGGGCATGGGGCGGCAGGAGAACTTTCAGGCCTTGCTCGACGGCATCAAATCCTTCGTCGAAGAAGACACCCTGATCGATACCGATACACTGCCGGATAAAACGTTGGCCTCTTACCTGCAAAACATTGCTTTGCTCACGGATTTCGATAGCAACGAAGAGAAGAACAATACCGACGTGATCACCCTGATGAGTGTCCATGCCGCCAAGGGGCTCGAGTTTAAATCTGTCTTTGTCGTGGGCCTGGAGGAAAAGTTGTTTCCCAGCTTCATGAGTATGGATACCGTGGAGGGGATGGACGAGGAACGCCGCCTTTTCTACGTGGCGATTACCCGCGCCGAACAATTCCTTACCCTCAGTTACACCAATACCCGCTACCGGTACGGCAAAATGGTCATGAACGAACCAAGCCGTTTCCTGGCCGAAGTTCCCGCCGAGGCCGTGGAGAGTACGACGTACAGCAGGCGCTCGGAAGCCTCCGAATATGATCCGCTGGAGCGCCAGCGGGCCCGGGTCAGTGGCATTACGCCCGTCCGGCAGCGGGGCACCGCCAGGTTCAGCAAACCGGTAGTCGACCCCGCCAGCTTCAAACCCAGCCCCGTGGAGGAGATAGAAGTCGGCCGCAATGTACTGCACCTGAAATTCGGAGAGGGCCGGGTGACAAAACTCGACGGCGGCGCGGATAACCGGATCGCCACCATTCACTTCAGTAACCTCGCGCAACCGGAAAAGCGCATCATGCTGCGCTTTGCTAAGCTGCAGCTGCTGGACTGAGCGGGGGGGAGTTGCGGGTTGCGGGTTGCGGGTTGCCATTCGGCGGACGATTCAGGCCGCTGCGCGTCCGCCTCGGCCGACGAATTAAAAAACTGGCTTCCGGAAAAGAAAGAGCCTTCCCATGGCGAAGGGGGAAAGGCAGGCTTTGGCCATTCCTTGCGGGAGCGCCCCGGGGGCTGACGCATACCATCGCGTAAGCTTGCTGGCAAACTCAGCTACCACCAAAAGACCTGTCATTTTCCGCAGTAGTCATCGTCGAAGTGTCATCCCTCCCCAGCGTAGCGGTTTGGGGAGGGACCGAGGGAGAGGTGAAAAAATGATACGTCAGCCCTGGGGAGCCCCCCGGGTAAATAACGTCATTCTTATCACCAGGCACACCAATTCTAAAAAGGCAAGGTACGGTAATAACGAGCCAGGGTCATCGCCGGTCGCCGGTCGAGCGGGGGGGCATTTCCAACATTCGGGGACGGGTTGCGGGTTACGGGTTACGGGTTGCCATTCGGCGGACAAGTCAGGCCGCTGCGCGTCCGCCTCGGCCGGCGAATTTGCCTTTTACTGAGGGCTACTTTTCCGTCAGTGCTTTGATCAGCGTGGTTTCCTTTTCGTCGTACGGAGTGCCGTCGGGATAAAAGACGTCGTGGTGCCAAAGGTGTGGTTCGGCGGTAAAGGTAGAATCCCAGCTGATCCAGGGGTAGATGGTATTGGTTTTGCCGGCCACCAGCCCCCAGTTGTAGGCGGCTACCCCGTTTGCTTTGAGCAAGGGTAGGGTAGAGAGAAAGGAGCTGCCGTGCGTCCGCGCTACGTACTCCGTACAGACCAGGGGGCGGTCGAACTGCTGTAGTTTGGCAATGATCTTGCGGTGGTGGGCCGTATCCCGGTAATGGTGGTAAGAGATCAGGTCGCTGTTGTGGAGCTGAAAATCATTGAACCGGTTAAGGGGTTGATTGCCGTCCACGTCATTGAAAAAATCACCGAACCATACCCCGGAAGAGAGGGGCTGACTGGGGTTGATTTCGCGGGCCCAGATAAAGGTATTGACGAGGAGCGGATAGACGAAATCGGCTTTGTTCTTTGGCTCGTTCGGAAACTTGCCAAAGTTGTCATTATCCGGTTCGTTGTAGAGGTCCCACATATAAATGCGGGGATCGTCCTTAAAATGGCGCAGGATACCCTGCACGTAATTTTTGGCCTGGGGGAAATAGCGATCACCGTTCATCAGCTGCCGGCTCTGGGGACTTTGTACCCACCCGCTGTTGTGAACGCGGGCTTTCGGTTCCGGCTGTTGGCCCAGGCTGGAAACGGGGTCCCAGACCGCGTCCCAGAGGACAAAGGTGGTGGAGATGCCGTGGGTATCCGCCAGGTCCAGGTACTGCTCGATACGGTCCAGAAAACCACTACTATCTTGTTCCCAGACCAGGTTGTGGAGGTACACCCGCATGGAATTCATCCCAATGGCCGCCGCCCAGCCGAGTTCCTCGTTAATCTGCTCCGGGTTAAACGTCTCCGCCTGCCACATTTCCAGTTGGTTG
>JAUIIF010000401.1 GCA_030431945.1 Bacteroidia bacterium
GTACTTCAGCCTCCGCCCACAAGCCGAAATTCTGGCGGACTGTGCCATCTTCGAGCAGGAAAAACCGGAGTTTCGCGACATTAAAGCCGTTAAACAACGGCTCGGAGAAGAACTGACCGCCCGGGTTCATGGTCCGGAAGGCCTGAAAACCGCGCAGCGTGTAACCAATCTGCTCTGGGGCAAGGGGGCTGCGGAAGACCTGCAGGCACTGGATGCCAAAACCCTCGCCTTTCTGGGGGGGACCCTGCCGACGCACCCCTTCCCCAAGAACGAACTCGCTGCCAGCGTCAGCCTGATCGACTTCCTGGCCGACAGCGGCATTGTAGCCAGTAAGTCTGAAGCAAAGCGTGCCATCCAGGGCAATGCCATTTCCATTAATAAGGAGAAGGTGGCCGACGTGGAAGCCAGCGTTTCGACCGGAAACCTGCTGCACGACAAGTTCATGATGGTAGAAAACGGAAAAAAGAAGCGATTCCTGGTGATTGCGGAGTAGCCCCCGTGGCTTTCCGCCTACTGTAGTATGACTTTCCACCAGCCAGACGTACCTACTGCACGCAACCAGTAGCTCCCCTTGCGTAGTCCGGCCAGGTCCAGCCTCCCTTCTGCGCCTAACGACAGGCGGCGAACACGGCGGCCGGCCAGATCCAGCACGTCCACTTCCTGGGTGGTAAGCGGTACCCCCTGCAGGCGGACCTTCCCCGTGGTAGGGTTAGGGAAAAGGCGCGGCCCCTCCCCTACCCGGATTTCGGCCAGGGTACTGAAACTGGTACCTCCGTCCAGATCTACCTGGCGGATCCGGTAATAATGCCGCCCGGGGGGCGGGGAATGATGACGGTAAGAATAAGCCTGAACGGAGGCCAGGTCTCCGGCGGCGGGAATTTCTCCCAGATCCGTAAAGCGCCGGCCGGTGCCAGAGTGTTCGAGCACGAAACGGTCTGTATTCACCTGCCCGCTTACGGACCACCGGAGGTGTACGTCTTTGCCATCATAGTCTGCCCGTAACGGACTACTCCAGTGCAGCGGCAGGATGGACCCGACCGTTACCAACTGTTCGAGGGTATCCCAGCTCAGGAGGTCGTTCTGGATAAAAAGTTCGACGGAATAGGTTCCGGGAGCGGCGTAGTTGTGGGTGGGGTTCTCCTGGGTACTGGTGTTGCCGTCGCCAAAATCCCAGAGCCAGGTGATGGCCCCGGCAGAGGCGTCGGTAAAAGCAGCAGACAGCCCGTTAACCGCAAAGGAAAAAGCGGCGGCGGGCCGGTGCTGCCGCCAGAGAAATTGGGTAATACGCGGCACCAGCGTATCCCAGTAGGCATTAGGGCCGGTACCGTTACTCCAGGTTCCGTTGTCCGTACCGTAGAATTCGTGATCTCCGCCGGGAACGAAATAGGTTTCAAAGTCTGTTGTACCGTTCAGTGCGAGTTGGTCGCTGATGGGCCCGCTACCGAAAACGTCGGGGAAGCCGGTAAACCCGAACGGCGGGCCGGAGACGAAAGGAACGGTAGCATCGGCCGTACCGTGGGCAAGAAAAACGGGTTGATCGTCTGTCGCGTCGACGAGGTCGATCCCGGCGACCGCACCCCACAGGTTAACCACGCCGTTCGGCGTGCCGCTGAAACCGGGGTGGCTGCCGGCATCGGGTGGTCCGAGGTCGGGGGTGATCCGGGTAGTAAAAAGATCGGCGTACTCCACTTCTCCCGTTTCCGGAGGTAGTTCTGCGAGCTCAGTCATATAAATACTGTGCAGGGCGATAAAGCCTCCGGCACTACTGCCAGCGAGGTAAACGTGGTCAGGATCAACGCCGAGGCTGGCGGCATTGGCCCGGAGGTAGCGCACGGCCGTACGGCCATCCTGAATACCGCGGTAGACGGCCCTGGTGCCGTGCAATTCAGCCTCCGACAAGAACCAGAAGCCGGTCCGGTAGTCAATGGTAGCCGTCACGTAGCCCCTGCGCGCGAAGGCAGTGCACAGCGCCACCATATCATCATGGTTACGGTCCCCGTTAAAAAATCCCCCGGCGTGGGCAAAGATGATGGCGGGTCGGCGATCGTGGGCATCTCCGGCTGGCGTATAAATATCCATGACCAGATCAGTGATCGTGGTGGCAGTTTCGTTAGACCCCAGACCGGTTAGCGCGGGGGCCTGGCCGTATACGACCCCGGGAGTCACCGTACCGGAAGCAGCGATATTTTCCACGTAGCGCCGGGTTTGCCCGGGCAGGAGGGTACCGACAAGTAACAGGAGCAGGAGCAGGAGCAACCGGTTTTTCATGGGGTTAAGTTAGGAAAAGGGGCGCGAACGCGGGTGCGGAGCAGGTTGCGGCGCAGGGCAAGCGCAAGATCAGTCGTTCGTCGACTGAGGCGAGAGCGAAGTGATCCGACTCGCTCGCCGAACGTCGGCTTTGCCAGCTCATCAATCGGGGGGACGCCCCAGCTCGTACCTCGCGTGTTGGCCGACGATCGACTTTACCTGCGCTGGTACACCAGCAGCCGATCCCCGATGGTGTCCACCTGGTGGAAGTCCTCCATAAGCCGTTGGGTGAGGGGGGTATCCGCATTGGGGTCAACCTTCCGTCCTACCAGGTAGCGGACGGAAGCATCCTGTAAAATGCGTTCCGCTTCCGCCAATTCATCAATCTGGAAGGCCCGTACGTGGTGGTCCAGAAAAAGAAGGGAAGAGTGCACGTAGGGCGTGGGGACCGGCCGATCCACCAAGTGATAGGCAATCTGAAATCCGTTGAGGAGGAAAAAGGTTTCTGCGGGGGCCAGTTTGTCCTTGAAGTAAGCAGCAATCTGCCGGGGCTCATCCCGTTTTTTGGCATAGTTGAAGTAGTGGCCGATGCCCAGTACCAGGGCAAGCCCACCCACAATAACGGGTAGTCGCCGGTACAGCCCGGGGTGGCGCAGCCGGCCAAAGACCGTACTGCCGGGCGCCCACCATACGGCGGCGAACAGGGCGATCACCGGGTGGAGCTGAATTTGGTAATGCCCGAAGCGTTTGCCCGTCAGGAGGACCACCACTGTTACCAGGGCGAACTGCAGTAAGAGGTACAGCTCCCAGCGTATTTTCTCCTTGCTCCTTAACCGCCAAGCCTGCACCAGCGTCCCCGCCCCGATAATGACAAAGGGAGAAAAGCGTAACAGGTAATCGCCCATGTACTTGAGGCGCAGGTACCACGGCAGTTCGATGGGATAGGCACTGCTGACCTCGAATGAGTAAAAGTAGAATTGCTCCAACAGTCCCAATCGATAATAGTAAGCAAAGACGGCCACCAAGGGAAGTGCGAAGGCACTGACCAGCAACATCCCGTAGCCCAACACCTTACCGACCGCGCGCTGTCGCCCGTAATACCAGACCAGGAACAGCCCGACGGCCAGGGCCTCTGCTGCGGCAAACGGTTTGATGATAAAGGCCAGCCCCAGACACAACCCGGCTACCGGCCAGTGCCAGGCGGGTGCTTCCGTCCCCTCCCGGACGCGGGGCGCGACGGCCAGGGCAACGGCAGCGATGGTGAAGAGGTTGAAGAAAATTTCCGTGTTCGGCGATACCCCGTAAAAGGTAAAAAGGCTGCAACAAAAGATGTAGATGACGCCCGCGGCAACGCCCACCCGTTCACTTCCGGTAGCCCGGCGCCCCGCCAGGAAAAGCCCCCAGCCCCCTAAGCCAACCACTGCCGCTGCGGCAGCCCGCAGGGCGAGGATACTGCCGCCGGTAAGTTTAATCAGTGCTGCGTAGATCCAGAAAATGCCAATGGGTTTGGTATCAATCACCTCCCGGAGGTAAACTTCGCCCCTCAGCATTTCATCAGCGATCACGATGTAGGTACTCTCATCGTGGTTAATCACGGAGATCAGGAACGACCCCCAGCGACTTACGATGGCCAGCAAAAGGAGCAGGAGAAGCCAGTAATATTTGCGCATGGGGCAAAGATAGCCAGCGACAAGGAGGAAACGGGCGCTAAACCGGGAGGCTCGCAGGCCTGGGGATAAAACATTAACAGCCCTCGATCCGCAGGGTAACCACCGTACCGGTGTTCTCCTTTTCCGGGTACAGGTCCTCCGTTTTCAGCGACAGGTTAATTCTATTGTCTTCCGCCAACAGCGTGGTGCGATCCTCGAGGATTTGGGTAGCGCGCGAAATATGGTCGGAAGACTTAGGTCGCAGGGAAGCCTTTTTTCGCCCGATGCCGTTATCCGTGACGCGACAGATAAGGACTTCCTCGTCTTCCGGATCCAGCATAATTTCGATGCGGAGCAGCCCGCCATGCGAGAGGGGGCGCAACCCGTGGTTGATCGCATTTTCAACGATGGGCTGCAGCAGCAGGGAAGGGACTTCGTCCATATCCGGATCAAGGGCAGGGTCAATCTCAATAAAGGCCTCGAATTTCCCCGGGAAGCGTAGCTGTTCCAGGTTGATGTAGCGGCGTAACATGGTTGCCTCATTGGCAACGGAGGTTTGCCGGCGGCGGGAAGACTCCAGGAACAAGCGCATCATCAGGGAAAAATCAGTCAGGTACTTCGCCGCATCTTTAGGGTCTGCCCGCTGGATGTAATCCCGGATGGCGTTCATCGCATTAGAGATAAAATGGGGATTTAATTGCTGGCGCAAGGAGCGCAGTTCCAGGCTTTGTACGCGGCGTTCCGTCTCCAGTTCCTTTGCCAACCGGTTCATCCGGCGAAGGTGTAAGCCATAGAACAGCAGGGAACAGCCCATTACGCACCCCAGGTAAAAAAGGTAAGTGTTGTACCAGGGTGTCTCCACCCACACGGCC
>JAUIIF010000402.1 GCA_030431945.1 Bacteroidia bacterium
ACACCCTTACCTACGCCGACGAAACCGGAGCTACTCAGACGCAAACTTGCAGTTTCGACGTCACGGTAGGCGATGCTCAGGCACCAACGGCTGTTTGTCGTGATTTCGAAGTACAGATTGGCGCTGATGGGCTAGCGGTCGTAACTGTAGCTGACATTAATGGTGGCAGTACTGACAACTGCCCCGGTGATTTGCTGATTGACCTGGCCCGCACCGATATGGTATTTGGCCCAACGGTAACTTTTGATTGTTTCGACGAAGGTCAGCAAACCGTTATTCTCCGCGTAACCGACGCAGCGACTAACGAACGGCGCTGTCTGGGTCTGGTTACCGTAACTGACTATTTCTCAGATTACGAACTGACCCTCGACGTACCGGAATTATGTATTGAAGCTAATAATCCCGAACAACTTAACTTTTCTAACTACCTGATCATTACTGATGGCGAAGGAAATACCACCAGCCCCCTCGATGAAATGAATGACGGGGACATGATCGGAGGTATGTTTAGCATCAGTGGCTTTAACAGCTCCATTGATGGTGCTGACGTGATCGTAGGTACAAGCGTTGATGATCCCGGAACTGTAGGTTACATCAACCCTATTAACGGACAGTACACCCCTGGTACGGGGACGGGCTTCGTCGAAATCACTTACATCCTTGTGATCGATGGTGGCGTTCAGCCAACTGCGACGGGCATCGAAGGCTGTTACAAAATGGTAACTGACGTTTTCGAACTTCGTCAACCATTAACAATGGACGAACCAGAATGTGAATGTATCGTACAGAACGACCGCGTGGTTAATCTCGGCGAAATCTCCGGTGGCCTGGAACCCTATACCATTCAGTACGGCGGTGTAAAATTTGATTTTGATGGAGACGGCCTTTCTGATGAGCAAGACGGAGAGTTTGTTTTTGAAGGCACCATCACCGGCACCTCGGGCATTGAACAGGTAGTTGACATTACTGACTTTACCCAGGACCTGGGCAACCTACTCGTAGATTACACGCAACCGACCTGGTTCTTTACCGTAGTCGATGCCCGCGGCTGTGAGCTCTTCCGTTCCGGCAGCTGTGACAACGATGACGAGAACGGCACACCAGAAATCCTCTGCGAAGACCTTGGGCCCGTAGCCTTGTTCACTGATGAGTTCGTGTGCGAATCCAACCACACCTGGGCACATACCTTGCCGACCGACAACTGTGATGTTATCCTCTACACGTACACCATTACGAATCCTGATGGCTCTACTGCCGGTCCTTTCGATCTGACGGCTCTTCTGAACCCTGACATCACGAACCCGCTTCCTGATCAATTCAACGGTTCCTACAACTTCCAGCACGTTAGCCCGACGCAGAACACCTCCACCGTCACGTACTACGCAGAAGATGCTGTCGGCAACTTCACTCAGTGCAGTTTCGAAGTTACCGTAACGGATGATGATGCTCCTCGCTTCATCAACTGCCCGGAACCCGCCGTAATCGTTGACGCTCCCGCTACCTGGTGCTCGGCCTTTGCCAACTATTCGCTGCCGCTGGCGGAAGATAATTGTAGTATCCCCGTCGTTACCCAGGTAGATGAAACCGGACTGACTTCCGGCGACCTCTACCCGGTAGGTATCACGATCAACACCTTCGAAGCGGTAGACCCAACGGGCAACAGCGTGCGCTGTGACGTGAAAATCATCGTTAATGATTTCCATACTCCGCCCACCTTTACGTGTCCGGACGATGTAGCCCTGGACAATGACGAGGGAGATTGCGGCAGCGTAGTTACGGACATTGCGCCAACGGCCATTGAGGACAACTGCTTGCCCAACCTGACCATCGTGTACCGAATCGATGATGCGGAGGGTAATGAAGTGGCCAGTGGCTTTGATGACGCCAGTGGCAACTTCTTCGGCTTAGGAGAGAATACGGTCCGGTATTCCGTGCAGGACATGCCGCTATTGCTGATCACGGAAATCACTCACGACCTCGGCAATGCCGTAGATGGCACCTTGCCCGTGCCTGCCTTTACGGCCGGTAACCCGGCAAACGGCGACTACCTGGAAATCACCAACTTCAACCGGGCGGCACTGGACGTCAGTTGCCTGATGATTACCCGTACCTACGGCAACGAAACGGAAGAATACGCCGTGCCCACCTTTACCATTCTGGAACCGGGAGGTACCCTGACCATTCACTTCGGAGATGGCACCAATTCCCCGGCGGACAACTTTTTCAATGTTCCCGGAGCAGCCAATCTCGCGGCGGATGAGCCTGCTGCTTATACCATTGGCCTGTCACGTTCCATTATCGATGTAGCCGTTATGAATGGCTTTGACCTAACGGGAACCCCCGCCGCCGATTACTGGGCGGGCACCATTGCCACCGTTAATGGCGCCGGTATCATCCGGACCACCGTATGGGACACCGATACTGCCGCAGATTTTGCTCCCGGTGAAGCCTGCCTACCAACCACCATCGGCCTGCTGAACCCTGGCCTGGCCCAACCGACGCCCAACGGTGCCAGTACGGCCATCCAGGCGCAGCCGACAGTTCGCGTAGAATGTGGTTTCACCGTTACCATTACTGATGCCGAAGACGCCGTTTGCGGTCTTTACGGCGAAGCCATCGACCCTCAGTCCGGAGCAATTGATGTTGCCTACGGGGAGTGTATCGAAACGGTCTACACCGTTACCGATAACTTTACGGTAGCAGACGTGAACCTGAACATTGCAGGCGCTGCCGGAGACATGGGCAACCTCACCTTTACCCTCATCAGCCCGGAAGGCACCGCCGTAGAACTTGCCGCCGGTGTTTGTGCCGGTACGGACGAAGTAGAGTTCACCTTCGATGGTGACTTTGGCCCGGCCATCGATGCAGGATGTGGCATTCTGAATAACGCCGGTCAGTTGGTAATGCCAACTGGCGATATTGAAATCTTCAACGGCGAAGCAGCTGCCGGCGACTGGATTCTCCAGATTGGCCACAACGGCCAGGCGAGCACTGCACCTGCGGCCTTCGCTTCCTCAATTCTCTTCATCACCCCCAGGGAAGCCTATCCGGACTATACCACTACCCTGGAGAACGACCTGGGAGAATGTGGTGCCGACTATACCTGGAACCATGCTATTCTCTTCGACAACTGCCCGGGAGGAACCATCCTCTGGACAATTGTAGACTCCAGCGGGACGACCTTAACTTCTGAGGAAATCCCCATTTTCCCGGAGAATACGGAAGTTACCTTCTTCTTCCCCGTTGGTATTTCAACCGTTACCTACTTCCTGACGGATGCTGCAGGTAACACCAGCAGCTGTGCTTTCGACGTCACCGTAAATGATACGGAAGACCCCGTAATCACCTGTCCTTCAGATGTGACCATCCAGCTGGAAGGCGGAGACTGTGAAGAAGCCTACACACCAACGGATTACACGGCAACGGACAACTGTGCCGTAGTTGACATCTTCGGCAACCCTCCGTTTACGCAGGCACTTCCAATCGGAGAAAACGTTATTGAGTTCACCGCAGTGGATGCTGCGGGTAATGACACCACCTGTACGTACGTAGTGACCATTCTGGAATACATTCCGGAGAACCCCCAAATGGCTTGTATTGACCAGGTCAATGTCCACCTGGACGGCGACTGCGAGCAGGAAATTATTCCCGCAATGGTGCTTGCCGGCAGGGAATACTACTGCTTTGACAACTACGTATTTACGCTACTGCAGCGGAACGATGCTGGCACCTTCGACACCATTTCCCCGAACGTAGTGGGTATTGACCAGATCGGCGAAGAAATTCGCTTCCAGGTTTACGACCCACGTAATGACGTAAGCTGTTGGGGTAATATTGACGTGGGCTTCTTCGAAGCACCTGAATTCATCTGCCCGCCAAATGCAACGGTCAGTTGTAATGCGGCTACGGATACCAGTGTAATGGGCGTTCCCGTACTCCAGAGTTGTGCCCTGGCCGGCGCATTGGTGACCTACGCCGATACGCTGCAGCGCAATGATGCTTGTGACGATCCGCGCGCTATCCTCCGGCGTACCTGGAAAGTAACGGATGCCTTCGGCAACGCAGCCAGCTGCGTTCAGACGATCACGATTGAGGCCTTCGACCTGGCCGCCGTACGCTTCCCTGCTGACCTGGACGGCATTGCCGCACCAGCCGTCTACTGTGCAGACGCCGCAGCAGACCCAACCCTCACGGACCCCGAGAATACCGGATTCCCCTTCGTGGAGGATGGCTCAGACATTTTCACGACCAATTTCTGTAGTGCCAGTTACCTGTACACGGACGAAGTCTTTAACATTTGTGCCGGCAGCTATGAGATTCTCCGGACCTGGAAGGTGCGGAACACCTGTCAGCCCGTAGTCCCGGGTGTCAACCCGATCGAGGCCGTACAGATCATCAGGGTGCTTGATTTTGAGAACCCCGTCATTGATTGTCCGGACGACGTAACCGTCAGCACCAGCAGCATCGACTGTAACGGAGCATACCTGATTCCAGTGCCCGTAGTTGAAACGGGCTGTACCAACTGGGATTACACCGTCTCCGTCAGCAACGGGCTCCTGAGCCAGCTTCCGGATGGAACGTACCTGATTTCCGGTCTTGACGAAGGGGTTTACACCATCCGCTACGAAGTGGAGGACGAGTGTGGCCGGTACAGTGAATGTATTTTCAACCTGACGGTTGTGGACCAGGTCGGCCCCACCGCCTCGTGTGAAAACGGACTCAACGTTTCCCTGGACGGAAACGGCCAGGCCATCATTTCTGCCGCAGA
>JAUIIF010000403.1 GCA_030431945.1 Bacteroidia bacterium
CAGCCGAGGCTTCTTTATCTCTCAATACCATTTCGGTTATCCTCCGAAATCGTCAAAGGCGATGTTTTCTTCCGGGACACCCAGCTCGTCGAGGGCTTTGATCACGGACTGGTTCATCATCGGCGGGCCACAGAAGTAGTACTCGATCTCTTCCGGCTCCGGGTGCTTGGTCAGGTACTGTTCCATTACTACGGGCATGATGTAGCCCTTGAAGCCGTCGCCCTGGGCGTCGATGTCTTCCTTCACCTGCCAGTTGTCTTCGGGCAGGGGGTTATCCAAAGCCACGTAGAATTTGAAGTTCGGGAATTCCTTTTCGATCTCCCGGAACTGCTCGATGTAGAACAGCTCCCGCTTCGTCCGGCCACCGTACCAGAAAGACACCTTCCGGTCCGTCGTCTTCAGGGTGTGGAACAGGTGGAAGAGGTGGCTCCGCAGCGGTGCCATACCGGCACCACCACCGATGTAGACCATTTCCTTCTTCGTCGGTTTGATGAAGAACTCACCGTACGGACCGGAGATCGTCACTTTGTCACCAGGCTTCTGGTCGAAGACGTAGCTGGAACATACGCCGGGGTTGACGTCCATCCAGCCGCCTTTCTTGCGGTCAAACGGCGGCGTGGCAATCCGGATGTTCAACATCACGATGTTGCCTTCTGCCGGGTGGTTGGCCATGGAGTAGGCCCGGAACTGTTCTTCGTCGTTGACCATTTTCAGGTCCCACAGCTTAAAGTTGTCCCATTCGCTCTGGAACTTATTCGGGTCATCACCGTGGTGCTCGGGGTGCGCCGTGATGTCCATGTTCTTGTACTCAACGACCACCTTCGGTACGTCGATCTGGATGTAGCCGCCGGACTCAAAGTCCATCTGCTCTCCTTCGGGCAGTTCCACCACGAATTCCTTGATGAAGGAGGCTACGTTGTAGTTGGATTTGACGGTACACTCCCACTTCTTGATACCGAAGATTTCTTCGGGAATCTGGATGTCCATGTCCTGACGCACCTTCACCTGGCAGGCCAGACGCTTGTGCTCCGCCACTTCGCGGCGGGTCAGGTGGTTGAGCTCCGTCGGGAGCACGTCGCCACCACCGGAGGTGATGTGGCACTCACACATAGCACAGGTGCCGCCGCCGCCACAGGCGGAGGGCAGGAAGACACTTTTATCAGAAAGTACATTGAGCAGGGAGCTGCCCGGCTGTACCATCAGCGGGTTCTCCGTATCGCCGTTAACGACGATCTTGACTTCCCCCTGAGGAACCAGGCGCTTACGGGCCACCAGCAGCATCGAAATGAGTGCGAGGACAACCGCCGTGAAAATCAAAACCGCAAAGAGAATCGTAGTCATCTATTCGGTGTTTAAAAGTTGAAAACCGCCAAAAGGGAGGTTTCATTTTTATAGTTATAGGCTAAAGACCGATCTGCCTCCGGTAGTTTAGCAAAATGTGTCATTTTTCAGTTCGTTGGCCGAAACGGGCTTTGCCCTGGCTCTTCCGCCGAACGGGTTTTATAACCCGGTTGATCAGTTGGTAAACGACTGACCGCTCAGCAGACCCGTCAGGCGCAAGCGCCTTCCCGGCCGACGAGCTTTTACTTGGCCGGGTTCCAACCACCAAATACCGCCGGATCGATGCCCGACAGGGAAAGGAAAGCCAGGCCCATCAGCCCCGTCAGCAAGAACGCCATGCCCAGACCACGGAGGGCCGGCGGGACGTTGCTGTAGCGAATCCGCTCCCGGATCGCGGCAATCGCGATGATCGCCAGGAACCAGCCAAAACCACCTCCCAGACCGAAGGCGATCGAATCCACCAGGTCGTACTCACGGGTAACCATGAAGAGGCTGCCACCAAGGATGGCACAGTTTACCGTGATCAGCGGCAGGAAGATACCCAGGGCCGCGTACAAGCCGGGACTGAATTTCTCCACCACCATCTCCACCAGCTGTACGGTAGAAGCAATTACGGCAATAAAGACAATGAAACGGAGGAACTCCACGTCGAAACCAACGAGCAGGTACTCATTGATCAGCCAGTTGATCGGCATCGTGATGCCCAGTACGAAGATGACCGCCAGGCCCAGGCCGAAGGCCGTAGACAAAGACTTGGACACCGCCAGGAAGGAACACATGCCCAGGAAGTAAGCCAGGACCATGTTCTCGATGAACGCCGACTTGATAAAGATATTTATAAAATCACCCATGGTAGGATAGTATTGTAGTATTGTTGTTGGTTAGTATTGTAGACTTAGGCGGCAGTTGCCGTAGGTATGACGGGCACACCACAGTGACGTGGCCACCGAACTACAGTACTAGCTGATGTCGACCAGTTTCGGGTTACGGGAACGCTGGATCCAGATGAGGACCGCAATGATGAACATGGCCGCGACCGACATCACCATCAGGTTGTTGTTAGCGTACCAGCCGAACACGAAACTGCCCCACTGGCCGGCCGTAGCCGTATCGATCAGGTATTCCGGGGAAGGGCCGATGATCTTAATCGCAATCGGACTGCCCGCAAACAGGCTTCCCTTGCCGAAGAGCTCACGGATGAACCCGACCACCACCAGGATCAGACCGTAGCCAAGGCCGTTGCCGATACCATCCAGGAAGGAGCGCCAGGGCTTGTTCGCCATGGCGAAAGCTTCCAGGCGGCCCATTACGATACAGTTCGTAATGATAAGGCCGATGTATACGGAAAGCTGCTTGTAGACCGGGTAGTTGACGGCCTTCAACGTCTCGTTTACCAGCGTTACCAGGGTGGCAATAATAACCAGCTGCACAATCAGGCGAACGGCTTTCGGGATCGTATTCCGCAGTAATGACGTGACCAGACTTGAGAAGGCACAGACAAATACTACCGCAATGGCCATCACCAGGGATGGGTACACCAGGGAGGTTACGGCCAGGGCAGAACAAACACCAAGTACCTGGATGGTAATCGGGTTATTGTCCAGCAACGGATCAGTCATTAAGGCCCGCTCTTGCTTGCCGAAGAGTGGCTCTTTTTCGGCGACTTTTGCTTCAGTGGTTGTTGCCATTATTCAGGGGGTTGTCCGGCAGGATAAGCTGCCAGTTGCTTTTTACTTAAGGTTCATGCTGGTGGCGCCGGTGGCAGCGTCATCCATATAAGGCTGGTAGGCCTTCAGGCCTTCGTACAGCATCTTCGTTACACCATCGGCCGTCACGGTAGCGCCGCTGAGGCCGTCCACTTCGTGCTCCTGGTCAACGGCACCGCCCTTACGGACGGTAACGGAAACGTACTTGTCTCCGTCGTAGATCTTCTTACCGGCAAACTGGGCTTTCCAGCTCGCATTGTCCTTGATCTCCGCGCCCAGTCCGGGCGTTTCACCGGCGTGGTCAAAGCTGACACCGGCCACGGTATTCATGTCTTCCTCCAGGGCGATGTTGCCCCAGATGGCATCCCACAGTCCGGTGCCGCGCACGCTGAAGATGTAGAAAGACTTACCGTCCAGCGCCACTTCGTACACCGGGTACTGGCGCTCTTCCAGCGGCTTCTTCCGCTCCTTGGCCATGTCGACTTCGATCGCCTGGATGCCCTCCACCGCAGAACCATCGGCCATTACGACCTCCTGTTCTACCTGTTCCTGGAAGATGTCCAGCACTTCCTGATCGGAAAGGGACGCAACCGGCCGGCCGGCTTTTTCGAGCGGAGCAGCAATGGCCTCCAGGATCTGACGCTTGTTGAAGATGTCTTCGTTCTTGGTAGCAATTGGCTCAAGTACAACTTTCGAACCCGCCAGCAGCAGTGCGACCAGCACCGTCATGATCAGGGCAAAAGTATAGATGTATCTGGTACTCATGATTAAGATTTATTGGGTCATCATTGGGCGCGGACGCGGGTGCCGGAGAAAGTTGAGGGGAGCAGTGGTAAAGACGATCAGTTGATCTTTTCCCGCCTGGCTATCGTACCCTGCTTTCGCACCTGCGTTCCCGCCCTGATGTAACATTTGAGGAGTGCAGTTCAGTCGGGGCAAACTTGCGTTCAAGCCGCCCGTGGCCGACAAAACCAGAATTATGCATTCTCGGGGGTGAGAATTTCCATGTCTCCGCGCATCGTGATCAGTTCACCGCGTTGCTTAGCCATTGCAGCCGTGCGCTTGGCCCGCCGCTTGATGTTGGCCTGGTAGACGTAGTGGTCGATCAGGGGCGCAAAGGTATTCAGCAAGAGGATGGACAACATCCAGCCTTCCGGGTAGGCCGGGTTCATCACGCGGATGATCAGGCCGATGAAGGCAATCAGGAAGCCGTAGATCCACTTACCCGTCGGCGTATCAGCACTGGATACCGGATCGGTAGCCATGAAGGTAATCGCAAACAGGAAGCTGCCCATGATCATCTGGTAGTACCACGGAATCGCCATGAATCGGAAGATACCGGGGGTCTCCGCCGTCATCTGGGCGGCCGTCGGGCTGATGGCATTCATCAGCAACGCACAGACGACGAAGCCGATGAGTCCGCCGAAAATGACCCGGTAGTCAGCAATTTTGGTAACGATCAGGAAGATCATCCCGATCACGATCAGGGGAACGCTCATTTCGCCGATGGAGCCGGGGATCGTACCCCAGAACATCTGGTCGGTGGAATAAACAGCGGTAACGCCTTCCCAGCCTTCCTTGGCGGCGATGCCCAGCGGGGTTGCCCCGGTCCAGCCATCCACCACGGCCTGGCCGCCCGCACCAAAGGTGCTCCAGCCAATGCCGCTGAAAATCCAGTCAAAAAATCCGTGTGCCCAACCGTAGCTGGCAGCAAAGAATTC
>JAUIIF010000404.1 GCA_030431945.1 Bacteroidia bacterium
ATGACCAGGTTCGGCAGCACCGGTTCCGTGGCGGCGCGCTCGTGCGGGTCGGTCCGGGACCGGGGGGCGGCCATGGAAGCGCTCAATCGCTCGCGAACAGCCGCGACGGGTCGGCGAAGGCCTTGAATTCCAGGGCGTTGCCGGCCGGGTCGTAGAAAAACATGGTGTTTTGCTCCCCGGGCAGGCCGTGAAAGCGGACGTAGGGCTCGATCTCAAATTTTACCCCTTGTGCCCGCAGGTGCCCGGCAAAGTCTTCGAACTGTTGCCACTCCAGTACGACGCCGAAGTGCGGGACGGGAACGTGCTTGCCGTCCACCTCGTTGCGGTGATCGGGCAGCTCCTTCTTGGGGGCGAGGTGGGCCACGAGTTGGTGGCCGAAGAGGTCGAAGTCAATCCACTCCGCGTCCGTCCGCCCTTCGGGGCAGCCGAGCACGGTACCGTAAAAATGACGGGCAGCTTCGAGGTCGTCTACGGGGACGGCCAGGTGGAAGGGTTGGATCATGGATCAGTTTTTTTTCAGCAGTGGTTAGGGGGCTAAAGTACGGTGTAAATATGAAAGTCCGGGGCGTAGGGTGGGGGCAGAAGAGCAGAAAATAAGCGAGGTTTAAAAGAACGTTAAATTCAGATGCAGGTCCGGGGCATACTGCCGACGTGTGGTAATTTTAAAATAATTAAACACCTGAAATTACCTGAAAATGCGTCACCTGTTCCTCCTGTTTTTACTGCCTCTTCCTGCGCTGTTGGTGGGCCAGGCAAAAAAACCGCCGACCAGCCCTTTCGGATACGAACTGAGCGCCGGCATTATCTTCCCCGAAATTACCGGCAATAACACCGAAGCCGTAACCGGCTTCAGTTACGGAACTACACTGACGGGCGTTGTGCAATTTGATTTGCAGGAGACGCTTACCCTGGAAACTGGTCTGGAAATCGGGTACAACACCTACCGGCAAACCGTAACGGAGCGAAACCGTGCGGCTGAAATTATCAGGATTGTCGAAGTCGACGCGTCATTTTTTCACCTGGGAATTCCGGTCTTTCTCAAGGTTTCGCCGGCCACTTTTGGTGGCTACCTCAAAGTCGGTGGCCGGCGGGTACATAATTTCACTTCCGCAACTTCCGCCCGTATCGTCGGTCCCGACCCGGTACCAACCGGAGACGCAGCACTCTTCCCTCCCGGAAAGGTTAACTACCCTACGTACAATACCCTGTTGGAAGTGGGGGTAGGGTACCGTTTTACGGGGAGTAGTGGCCGGGCAGCCTACCTTGAGCTAAACTTCGCCAAACCCACCCGGCCAGTTCTGGAAAATGCCGGCCCCCGGGATGCCATCGGGCGGATCAATTATCTGGATACGACCAAGGCATATAAACTGGGCATAACCATGGGCGCCCGTTTCGGGCGCTAGCCAAACGGGTAGTTGGCGGAGCGGAAGGGCGGCCAACAGGGGCGCCACGGTAAAGATATTTTCGCTGCACCACACTACCGGACAATTTTTGGCTCCCTCTCCGCTGAGCCGACAGGCGAAGCGAGTTGGAGAGGGCGGGGGAGAGGTAAAACCACAAAATGTCCAGTAGCATTACCCCTGTACCCAAGCTACTCCGGATCAGGCATTAGCCCGGCTGCTGCGCCCCACCGGTCTTCCCGATCCGGGCGAGAAATATTTCGCTATTTCCTTCTTTAGATGTGGTCTAAATAGCTTATTTTTGCCGCCGCTCCGTGCTTTTACGGCTTCACTTTATCGCTACAGACCATGTCTCAAAAGCAACCTCTTTCTTTCAAAATGCGCGTTATTCATCGCTATCTCGGCTTTTTCCTGGCCGGCGTGATGGCCATTTATGCCATCAGCGGCATCGTCCTTGTCTTCCGGAATACGGACACCTTCAAGCAACAGGTTAAGGTGGAGAAAACGATTGCTGCCAATTTAGACGGACCGGCGCTGGGGCAGGCGATCAGGATCAGGAACCTGGGCTTCATCCGCACTGTCGGCGATATAGATTACTTCAACGAAGGCAGCTACAACCACGCTACCGGAGAGGTGATTTACTTCACCAAAGAACTGCCATTCGTACTCGATAAGCTTACCCACCTGCACAAGGCAACGACGAAAGACCCGCTCTACTTCCTGAACATTTTCTTCGGTCTCAGTTTGCTGTTCTTCGTGATTTCTGCCTTCTGGATGTACATGCCGGGCGGAAAAATTTTGCGCAAGGGCCTTCTCTTCACGGCAGCCGGAATTGTGCTCACCTTGATTATGTTGTTTGTGTAATTAGGCGCATTTTTGCGGAATCGAAATTCTGACTTACTCCCAAATCGGTACGCACCATACCGACCATAACGAAGACGCCTTCGTCACCGCCGAAATTACCGATCACCAGCTGCTCCTGGCAGTGATGGATGGCTGCTCCATGGGCGACGACAGCCACTTTGCGGCTACGTTAATCGCTAAAGTATTGCGCCGGATTGCGCGGCAGACCAATCTCCGCGCCTTCGCCGAAAGAACCCAGCCGACCAACATTTTCCTGCTGAAGGAAACGTTGCGCACCTTATTTGCCGATTTGGCCAGACTGAAAGCGGACCTGGACCTGGCGGAAACAGAATTGTTGAGCACGCTGCTGCTCGCCATTGTGGATACGGACAACCAGACGGCCGAGATCGTCGCCATCGGCGATGGCGTGATCGCCTGCAACGAAGAAATCGTGGCCTTCGATCATGACAATAAGCCCGACTACCTCGGCTATCACCTGGCGAAGGATTTTGATGACTACTGGAACTTATTGACGCAGCGGGTGTCAGCAACCGACATTCAGGACCTGGCCCTGGCCACCGACGGGGTCTTCAGCTTCCGGCCCTTCAGCCATGACTCCTACCGGCCGGTCACCGAAGATGAGCTGCTTACCTTTTTATTGATTGACCGGGAAGAAGGACCGGCAGATACCGCCTACCGCCGCAAGGCCATCTACATTTCGAATACCTTTGGCTTGCAGGCCTCGGACGACGTAACGGTGGTGAGGTTAGTGGATTAGTCAGGGGCAGGATTACGGGAGGGCTATCGTGCCGCCCGGACCAGATTACTTACCCGCCAGACCACCATGCCCGTAGCCACCGCCACGTTCAGGCTGTGTTTGGTGCCGAACTGCTCAATCTCAATGGTTCCGTCGGCCGCGTCGATGACGGATTGTTGCACGCCGTTGACCTCATTGCCAACGACGATGACGAGCGGTTGCGCCGCCGGCGCACCGAAATCGCGCAACAACACGCTGTGCTCCGTCTGTTCCAGGCACTGCACCTGCGCGCCGTCGCCCCGCAATTCCTTTACCAAAGCAGTCGCCTCGGGGTGGTGGCTCCAGCTGACGGTCTCCGTCGCCCCCAGGGCCGTCTTGAGGATGTCACGGTGGGGTGGGGTAGCGGTAATGCCACAGAGGTAAACGTGCTGTAGCCCAAAACAATCTGCCGTACGGAAGATGCTGCCGACGTTGTTGGCCGAACGAATATCGTCCAGCAACAACGAAACGGGAATTTTCGCGGCTTCCCGGTATTCCGCCGGCGTGGTCCGCCCGAGTTCGTCCATACTTTTCTTACGGTGGCGCATGTGTTGTTTCTTTTGGTTACGGCGGGCTTGCTTGCCGGGCGATTAATGCTGCGGGAAGATGCTGTACCTGACTGGGGTGCCCGAGCCAGGTATAAATAGTGTTTCGCCGGAATTTCGGACGGCAAAGATAGCTGCCGTCACTTTTACCCGGAAGCCTGGTGGCCCGTGCAACCAGATAAGCGCAAGCTTGCTCAGCAAAGTCTTCGCTCGGCGGCCGGAAGCAGGACAAATCCCTTCTTCCCGCGTAGCTTGGGGGCGCGGCCGCTGGTGCAGGGAACGCTTCAGCAGGAGCAAGCCACAACTTAGCATCAGCAACCGTGTTCTTTATAAAAAAAACTATGGACCCCTCTTTTGTGGTGGAACTCCAATCTTCTAAGTCCCTCCGGGAAATCCCCGGAGACTGGACGATGGAGGACTACCGCCAGCTCCTGACCCTTACGGAATACGGAGATACTTCAGGCCTTGCACCGGCAGAACTGGAAGAAATGGCTAAAATGTCCCTGGCGGATTTGCCGAAGGATGAAGCTGCGCTGCTGTTGCTGGACTACGTTTTTCCCGCCGGTACGCTGACCAGGGGCCAGCGGCAGAACTCCGCCCACGAAATGGATACGGAGGTCCTCTGGGAAGAGTACCCTGAGCCGGATAAGCACCGGCAGTTCTTCCGGGTTGGCAGCCTGCTGTATGCTGCTTACAATGGCGGGTTCCCCAAGCCGGAAGCGCGACGTCTGGAAATTTCAGTCGTCCCCCAAAGCCCGGCGGGTAAAGAACTGCTTAAGGCCCCCGAACCCGCTTTTCTCCTGCGCCTGCTGGCCGGAGGCATGGATGGCCACGCGCTCCTCCACCGCCTGTACGAGGACGAACTGACCGGCAGGTCTTTTCCTGCGGCAACGGCCATAATCTGGGACGCAAATGCAGTCCCCCAGGAAAATGGTTACCTGATCACGATCATCAGTACCGACTACTGGTTAGAGGCCTTTCAGCCCCGGGGGGCGTACGAAGGGAAAGCGTGGAAGGATGACCCCGTGACGGAAGAGGATTAATCCCTGAACTGCACAGCCCCCGCTACTCCTGGTAGCGGGGGCTGTGCAGTTGTGTAGTGCAGGACCCGGAAGTCCGTACCTTCCGTTCAGTTAATTACCGAGGTAGTTTTTCAGGAGCTTGGAGCGGTTGGCACCGCGG
>JAUIIF010000405.1 GCA_030431945.1 Bacteroidia bacterium
AGGTCAAATTTACGAGGCGAAAATTCGCTGAGCAAATGCCATGTTCAAAGGTAAATGTTATTGTCAGAACAAGTGGTTGCCGGGGTAGTGGCCTGGATGTTTAAGAATTAAGTTAAGGCAGGAGGTGGATTGGCGAATCTTTGTTCTGGATTACTTATTTTAATAGCTTTTTGTTCGTTCCTATTTGTGGGAGTTAAATTTAGGATATGTGATTTTCAAGGAAAAATAGCAGACAAAATTCTTCCAGAATTAATCAATTTTTAACGTTCGCTTGACTTCAAAACTATGTTCCAGCCGAAAACCCTGGTCATCTACCACGGTCAGGCGGTGCTTACCGGACGGAATGGACAGGGAAACGGAATGAAATGCGGTGGTCGCAGTGAGGTATTCGTCATCCAGGTGCCAGTACACGGTAGCGTTTTTTCGTTGGTGGGCCAGTTCAAAAAAGAAAGGCTCTTCCTGACCTTCCCAGTTTTTTACCGGACTCAGTACCCCGCGCTCGTAGGGAAATATCAGTTGCAGCGGATGATCTTCCCCCTGATTGTTCCGGGCCTGACAATCGGGATGAAAAGGGGGGAGGCGCACGTAGTCAGGGTGCCGTCGCTGATAAAAGTGGGCTTGCCTTGGTGGCAGGGTAAACCAATTCACGGCGGTCAGTTCACCTTCGCCGCAGTCCTGGCGGATTTGGTAAGTCCGCGTGGGGTTGGTGAATACCCGCTGGTGATAGGGGCAGGCGGCGTTGCGTTCGGCGTTGGTCGTTTGCCAGCTGGTATCAGCCGGGCAGTCTGGCCCGGCCAGCAGGCCGGATAGCTTGCAGGACCTGACGGCCAGTAGGTCATCGTAAGGGGGCTCAAACCAGGTGGGGGCGTCAGATGGGCGGTTTTCCAGCGTGCGGAAAATTTGAAAGAGCAGGGGGGCTGCTGCTTTTACCCCGACGAGCCCGGCGCGGCCTTCGCCGTCAGCGTTACCCGTCCAGACACTCACTACGTAATCGGGCGTGCAACCAACGGCCCAGGCATCCCGGAAGCCGAAGCTGGTCCCGGTTTTCCAGGCAATTTTGCGGTGCGACTGAAACCGGTGGCTGGTGCCCGTCTCATCCGGCCGGCTCAACGCCGTCAACGTCTCCAGGGTGAGGTAGCCCGCTCCGGCACCGATGGGCCCCGGGTTCCGGGAAAGTTCTTCCAGGGGCGCCCGCCGCTGGTGCTGCAGCAGGGTAGGGCCGGCGAAATCGGCGGGCTGGTACCACCCTTGTCGTTGGTAGTAGTACCGTTGCTGGCGGGCAAGCCCCAGGAACCAACCGTTGATTTCCTCCATGGTTATTTCTCCCCCGCCCAGGATCAGGGAAAGGCCGTAATGATCCGGAGGCTGGGTTAACTGCCGGAACCCGTACTGGCGCAGGGCGGCGTGGAAAGAAGGGACACCGTACTTGCGGAGTAAAAAAACAAAGGGAATATTTAACGAGCGGGCGAGGGCTTCGTCGGCAGGCACGGCACCGTCGTAATCACGGTAAAAATTGGCGGGCTGAAAATCATTGAAATTGGTAGGGACGTCCGCCAGCAACTCCTTGGGGCCGAGCACGCCGTTCTCCAGGGCGAGGGCAAAAAGGACTGGCTTGAGGAGGCTGCCGGGGCTGCGTGGGGCAGTAATCAGGTCAACATCGGGCGCGAACGCAGGTGCAAGGTCGGGTACATTGCCGGCGTAAGCCACGACGCTGCCGCTGGCGACTTCGGTGACCATAGCGGCTACATTATGTACCTGATTGCCTGCCTGGAGCCGTTGGTGTTGGGTGACCAGCCGCATCACGGTCTCCTGCAGTCCGTACTCGATACTGGTTTGGTACCGGTCGGCACCATTTTCCTGCCGGAGGCGTTCCAGCAGGTGTACCGCTTTGCGGGGTAAGGGATGGGGGGCTTCGGGCAGTGGTTCGAGTTTCGCCAGGTGAGCGGCGGCGGCGGAGAGAGCACCTGCGGTAACCAGATCGTCCAGCAGCCGATCCCGCTTTTCCCGCAGCGCGTCCCGCGCGCGACCGGGGTGAATCAGGGCCGGGCTGTTGGGTAGTACGGCCAGGGTGGCTGCTTCCGCCCAGCTCAATTCAGCGGGGGAGCGACCGTAATAGCGCCGGGTAGCAGCTTCTACCCCGACGACGTTTCCGCCAAAAGGCGCATTGGCCAGCCAAAACTCCAGAATCCGGGCTTTGTCGTAGCGCAACTCCAGCCGGGTGGCCCAGGCTCCTTCCAGCATTTTCTGCACCAGCGTCCGCGCCTGATTCCCCCGGGCCATGCGGGCTACCTGCATCGTAATGGTAGAACCTCCTGAGACGACCTCGCCCGCCCGCCAGTTGTCCCTCAGGGCCCGTACGACCCCCGCAATACTGATGCCCCAGTGCCGGTAAAAGGAGCGGTCTTCGTAGTTGACTACGGCCGTGAGCAGCTTCGGGGAGATGCTGTCGGCAGCCGGCATGCGCCACTGGCCGTCATCGGCAATTTTTGCGCTGAGTAACTCCCCTTCCGCACTTAATATTTCCGTCGCCAGCGGCGTGTTGAATAAGGGATCAGGTAAACAAAAATACCACCAGGTAAATGCGCCCAGAGCCAGTACACAGCAGACTGTGCGTAGCCGACTTGCCCCCCAAAGCCCTTTGAGCCTGCTGCGAATGGTCATGGTTCGTGATAATAATCAGCCGCAGGATGCTCCTTTGCGCGGGTAGGGGCGCCCGGGACGGGTAATTCTGAAATCTAAGCAAACAGCTGCACTTTAAAACGGCCGGCACAAGGCTGGTGGCAGTCCTTAGGCCTGCGCCGGCTTACAGCTTGTAATTCGGTTCGAGGTGATGCCCCTGTACGTCGTAAAAATCCTGGATGATCTGTAAAACCTCCGCGGCGGTGTCCACTACCGGGATCAGGTCCATGTCATCCGGGGAGATGGTTTTTTCTTTTTCTGCCATGGTTTCCCGGATCCAGTCAATCATTCCTCCCCAGTAGTCTCTACCCACCAGAATGACGGGTACTTTGGTGATTTTGCGCGTTTGAATGAGGGTCAGTACTTCGAAGAGTTCGTCCATGGTACCGAATCCGCCCGGACAGCAAATGAAGGCCTGAGCGTACTTGACGAACATGACCTTGCGGACGAAGAAATACCGGAAGTCAATATCCTTGTCGTGGTCAACAAAAGGATTGCTGCTGGTTTCAAAGGGAAGGTCAATGTTGAGGCCGACGCTGGCTCCTTTCTCGAGGTGGGCGCCACGGTTACCTGCTTCCATTATTCCGGGGCCGCCACCAGTGATGACCCCGTACCCCTCCCGCACGAGGGTTTGGCCAATTTCGGTAGCCAGTTTGTAGTATTTATGTTCTGGTTTTGTCCGGGCGGAACCAAAAATGGAAACGCACGGACCCACGGAGTTCATGACCTCGTAGCCTTCCACAAATTCACTGATGACCTTAAACATGGTCCAGCTGTCTTCGCCGGAAACGTTTCCGTGCCAGCGGCGTGGGGTGGTGGGGGAGAAGTGGGTAGGTCGGCTCATAAGGGGCATTATTTTAAGGGGAGGCAAAGATAATTGAAGAAATTGGACCAAAATGACGTTCAGCAGGCAACGGTTAGTGCCTTCAAATCGTTCTTTCGAGCGAATATTCGCTGGTAATTGTTCCCTGGCGATGCTTTAGTGACTAAGTCCCATACTTCCCCGTCTTAAGGGGACCCCAATAAATGACCATAATGACTGCGATTCAATCTCCCGTTACCCGTTCGGCGAACCTGATGCATAACCTCAGCACGGAACTGCGTGTTCCCGGCCACCGGCTGCACCCCTTCATGCGGTTACAAGATGACTTTTTTCTTGATCCGATGGATGTGGCCTTACTGATTGCCAGCCTGGAAAGTAAACTGGAGTACTACCTGACCGAAGAAGAAGCGGCACAGGTAGAAACAGTAGGAGATTTGCAGACCTTTTTCCTTCGCTAGGAATTACTGGATCGTTTCAGCTGCCGTTGTTCGTGCCAGCATAAAGTCAAACTGGAAGCCCTGGTAACTGCTGCGCAGGTGCATAGTAGAGTCCGTCAGGTCCTGAATCCGATAAGTCAGGGGAAGCTTTACGCCTTCGGTGATGATTTCACCCTCCGACCACTGGTAAGTTCCTGCGGCTTCGTTGCCCAACAGGTTGGTCTCTAATTTCCCGTCCGGGGAAAAATTAAATTGCAGTCCATCCAGCATTTCGGTTTCCGTATTATTACGGGTAGCCCGTACCAGCTCCCACTGTCCCTCTACCGTAGCCGGTTCGGAAGCGGTGTCATTGCCGCAGGCAGAAAACAGGAGAAGGGTGAAAAAGAAGAGACATCTGAAACGCATGGGCAAAAATTGGGCTTGGAGCTTAATCTGGAGCCAAGGTAATTACTAAGAACAGAACTTTTTTAAGAATCGATTATTGTCTTACTTTCGTGGCCTTGTTTTTCCTAATATAACCTCGTTCCAGTAACCAGACATGTCGACAACCTTATACGATAAAGAGGCGCTGAGCTTATTCGCCGGCAAGTTCGTGCAACAGCTTGAACCGGGAGATCTGGTTTCCCTCGAAGGTGACCTGGGAGTAGGCAAGACATTTTTTGTCAGCAAATGCCTGGAGGCGCTTGGCGTTAAGGGAGCCATCACCAGCCCAACCTTCACCATCGTCAACATCTATGAAACCGAGCAAGCCGTGCGCCTTTTACACGGTGACCTTTACCGGCTCGATGATGTCCACGAACTGGAAAATACCGGAGTCGTT
>JAUIIF010000406.1 GCA_030431945.1 Bacteroidia bacterium
GATTGCCATGGCCGTGGGGAAAATCAAGGCTGGCTTCGGAGACATCTACCTCGCCGGTGGCGCCGAAAGTATGAGCATGATCCCGATGACGGGGTACAAGCTGAGCCCCAGCTACAAGGCAACGATGGACAATATCAACTATCACGTAAGTATGGGAAAAACGGCCGAGGCCGTGGCCAAGAAGTACGAGGTAACCCGGGAGGAAGCGGATGCTTTCTCCGTCCGCAGTCACGAAAAAGCGGCTGCGGCCATCGACGGGGGTAAGTTCGACAGCCAGATTGTCCCCGTGGAGGTCGAAGACGTTTACGTCAATAATGGCAAGCTGGTAAAAAGCAGCCACACCGTAAAGATGGATGAGGGCGTACGTCGTGGAACCAGTATGGAAGGCCTCGGGCGCCTGCGCGCCGTCTTTGAACAGGGTGGGGTCGTTACGGCCGGTAATTCCAGTCAGACCTCTGACGGAGCAGCCTTCACCCTGGTGATGAGCGAGCGCATGGTCAAAAAACTCGGCCTGGAGCCCATCGCCCGCCTGGCCAGCTGTTCGGTCGGCGGAGTTGATCCGCTTTACATGGGCATTGGCCCCTGCGTAGCTGTGCCCAAAGCCCTGGAGCGTGCCGGCCTTAAAATTGGCGATATCCAGCAAACGGAGCTCAATGAAGCCTTTGCCACCCAGGCCCTGGCCGTGATCAAGACCCTCGGTCTCGACCCCGAAACCGTGAACCCCAACGGTGGTGCCATTGCCCTGGGCCATCCCCTGGGCTGTACCGGTGCCAAGCTGACCATTCAGCTACTGGAGGAAATGCGGTTGCGCGATCAGCGTTACGGCATGGTTACTGCCTGTGTCGGTGGTGGCCAGGGAATTGCCGGTGTCTTTGAGCGGCTTAGCTAAACCGCCCGAATTCTTCCCGCGTCTTGCGGAAAGCGTACAGCGCCCCGGAGTAAAGGCTTCGGGGCGCTTTTTTTGTGCATTTGGAGCCTGTAAGTGCAGGAGTGGGCTACGCCGGCTGGTTGGTGGATGCGGCCAGGACCATTGCTGCTCCCTTTTCCGCAATCATGTAGACAGGTCCATTCGTGTTTCCGCTCACGATGGTAGGCATGATGCTGGCGTCTATTACCCGCAAACCGGCCAGTCCGTGCACCCGCAACTCGTCGTCCACCACGGCCATTTCGTCATGCCCCATCTTACAGGTGCCCACGGGATGATAGATGGTTTCCACCTGTTGCTGGATGTGCCGTAAAATGGCCGCATCGCTGCTGGTGTCGGGTGGGGAAAACCGTTTTTTCAGGAACGGCCTGAATGCCTCGGCTTCCAGGACCTCAATCGCTTTCCTGCAGGCCTCGATAAGCACCTGACGATCCGTTGGTGCTGACAGAAAATTAGGCTGAATGACCGGAAAGTCCTGATAATTGGCGGACCGCAGTTTGAGGGTCCCGCGGGAAGCTGGCCGTAACAGCGAGGGGAGGATGGTAAAGCCGTCCTGATCGGTGGGGAACGTGCGGTAATTGTGGAAATCCGAGTCGTAGCCTTCTCCGACGTGAAACGCGGAGAAATGGAACTGGTAGTCAACCCGGCCGGGGCTCAGGGAAGTAGAGCCGAAAGCCACTGCTTCGAGCGGGCTGCTGTTAAAGACGCCCTTACCGAAGAGGTAATAGTTCAGAGAGGCTTTAAACATATCCCAGGGCCGGCTGTAGTGGTTCTGCCCTTCCTGCTGGTGGGCATAGGCACCAATGGGGACGAAAAGGTGGTCCTGGAGGTTTTCCCCGACTCCGGGCAAGTCGTGCCGAAGCTCGATTCCGTGCTCGGCCAGCGCTTCCCGGTTTCCGATTCCGGAGAGCAGTAACAGCTGGGGCGAGGCGAAGGCGCCGGCCGAGAGGATGACCTCCCGTTTAGCCAGGAAAGTTGTCGGTGGGCGTTGGCCTGGTCCCGCCAGCACGCCCGTTGCCCGCCCGTTTTCCAGCAGGATTTGCCTGACCGGCATTCTGGTCCGCACCGTGAGGTTTTTCCGCGACAAGACGGGCTGCAAAAAGGCCGTGTAGGCAGAGTGCCGCTTCCCCCCTTTGATCGTGAACTGAAAGAGTCCTGCGCCCTCCTGTTTAGCACCGTTATAGTCATCATTCCGGGCAAACCCCTTCTCGACACAGGCGTTGACGAAGGCATCCGCGAAGGGAGAACGGAAACGGTGGGGGAATTCTACGTTCAGGGTGCCGTCCTGGCTGTGGTACTCGTTGTGGATGTCTGCATTGTGCTCGTGCCGGAGGAAGTAGGGCAAAACCTCGGCATAAGACCAGCCACGGTTACCTGACGCGGCCCAGTCGTCATAATCCTGGTGGTTGCCACGAACGTACGCCATGGCATTGGTGGCGCTGCTGCCCCCCAGCACTTTGCCCCGGGGCAGGTACAAACGGCGGTTCAGGAGGTGGGGTTGGGGGGCTGACCAGTAGCCCCAGTCCACGCGGCTCCGGTGAAGTTTAGGGTAGCCGGCCGGCACGGCGATGTTGGGGTTACGGGCGGGCCCGCCGGCTTCCAGCAGGAGCACGCGGTTGGCGGGGTTGGCCGAAAGGCGGTTGGCCAGCAGGCAGCCGGCGGAGCCGGCCCCGACGATGATGTAGTCGTAATACTTATTGTTCATTTCCGTACCGTTCAAAGGTCGTCCGCTACCGATCAGGCAATCATGTACCCGCCATCTGCCGTAAAGACGCCACCCGTGGAGAAGCTGCCGGCATCCGAAGCCAGGTAGGCGGCTAACCCCACCATTTCTGTTGGTTGGGCCATACGTCCGGAGGGTGTCTGGCTGACAAAGTGATCCAGGATTTGCTCATTCTGCCACAACGCCGCGCTGAATTTTGTCTGGATGAGGCCAGGACAAATAGCGTTGGCCCGGATGCCGTCACTACCCCACTCCCGCGCCTGGCTTTGCGTAAGCATGATCAGGGCAGCTTTACTGACGGAGTAGATGCTCATCATCGGGGAGGGTTTCATGCCTTCCACCGAGGCAATGTTGATGATGGAACCATGGCCACGCTCGGCCATACTGGGCTTACAGAGGTTGGCCAGGAGCATGCAGGCCCGAACGTTGACGTTCATCACCTTATCGAAGACCTCCGCGGTCATTTGTTCCAACGGCCCGAAGACGGGGTTGGTAGCGGCATTATTGATGAGGATATCAATGCCGCCGTACGTCTCAATGCTCTTGTCCACCAAGGCCTGCACCTGCGCGCCGTCGCCCACATGACACGCAATGCCCGTGGCGGCCAGGCCATCCGCCCGAAACTCTGCAGCCACGGCATCAACCGCCTCCTGCTTGCGGCTGCTGACGACAACACTCGCTCCCAACTCGGCCAGGCCGCGGGCCATGGCTTTACCAATACCTTTACTGGCACCGGTGATGATGGCCACCCGGCCGGATAAATTGAATTGCTCTTGAATAGTAGGCATGAAGGGAGGAATTGATGTAACCGCCAAAGTCGTAAATATTTAGCGAATTTTCGCTGTTGGGGAGGATTTGTTGCGCTTCCGGAGCAGGTGACGGGGTAAAAAAGGGAAGAGCTGGTGGAAGAAATAAAAAATACGTGCTTCTTTGTGGGGGATCGTAGGATCAATACGGACTTCTCCATATTTGCCTACGGCCTCAATCGGTAAATATGGAGAGGTCGATATTGGCACTCCACCATCGCCCCCCACTCATTTATGCTTATGCCTGGCAATCTTTACCTCATTCCTTCCCCCCTCGGTGATCATGCGTTGCACACCATTCCACAGGCAACGCTGGAGACCCTGCGGCCCCTCCGCCATTTTGTGGTGGAGACCGGCAAGGTCGCCCGCAAGTTCCTGAAGGAAGCCGGTGTGCCGCTACAGGAATGTGAATACTACGAACTGAATAAGCGGACGGAGGCACGCGATTTGCCCGAGATGTTGGCGGCGACGGCGCGCGGGTGCGATGTAGGGTTATTGAGCGATGCGGGGGCCCCCGGGGTCGCAGACCCCGGAGCAAAACTGGTCCGCCTGGCGCACCAACGCGGCATCCGGGTGGTACCACTGATCGGCCCCTCCGCCATTCTGCTCAGCGTAATGGCCTCCGGCCTCAACGGCCAGTCTTTTACCTTTCACGGTTACCTGAGCCCCAAGCGGCCCAAGCTGGCGAACGACCTGCGGCGCCTGGAGGCCGCCAGCCGTAAGGCCAACGCCACCCAACTCTGGATCGAAGCCCCCTACCGGAACCAGGCCACCGTAGAGGTGGCCCTCGAGAGCCTGCACCCCGACACCCTGTTTTCCGTATCCTGTGATCTGACGCTGACCACAGAATTTATCTTTACCGGCCGGGTACGGGACTGGGATAAAGCCGTGGGGGCCTCCTTGCAGAAACGCCCCGCTATGTTCCTGCTCCTGGCGGGGTAGTCCCCTGCAAAAAACCAGACGTTTTCAGACATAACTATTCCTGCAGGGACCCTCCTTCCTCAGCGGAGCGGGCTGGCGCGCGGGCGCGTAAAAAGGTGATGCGAGAACGCCTCCCCGCTGCGAAAGAGAATAGCATACAAGCACCAGCTTGCTTAAGACGGGTACCGCTTGCTGTACGCCCGCCAGCCGGAGAAAAGGCAGATTACCTATCTTAGCTGACCACCCAGCCGTACCAGCTCATGTACAAGCCCACTTCCCCCGAAGACTTCATTGCCCACGCCCCGGACCACTACCGTGCCGGCCTCGCTTCCTTACGGGAAGTGCTGCTGGAAACCGAATTAACCGAGTCAATAAAATGGAAT
>JAUIIF010000407.1 GCA_030431945.1 Bacteroidia bacterium
TATGGCCATCAGTCCTACCATCGAGGGCGATACCACCATCTTCTACATTAACCGACAGCTGGAGGGGGTAGACGTAACCGTAAGCAACATCGCCCGCGGCGTCTCTTTCGGTGGCGAGCTGGAATATGCCGATGAGGTAACCCTGGGCAGAAGCATTGTGTCCCGTACCGTAATCAAGTAGTTGACGAGGTCCCTTTAAAATACCGGCGGGATCAGGGTGGCGGCCCCCACCAGTCCAGGTGAAAGCTCGCCCAGTGGCCGAACTGCGCGGACCACGTACCGGGCTGCTACGTGGCCGTTTGCCGGGGGAACGGGAAAAAAACCACCATTTGACGGATAAATACGCCCGCCGTAACGGAAGCAAGCTGCTGTGGAACTTTCACCAGGGCTTCCGGCCCCTGCTGAGGTGGGCCGACGAAAGTTGCTATTTGCTATTGCTCCGTAGACGCGACCCCAGCCTGCACCATTTTGATGGTGTTGTAAGCATATTTTTGCTGGAAGAAATCAAAAATCTGCTTGGACGCCGCATCGGGGTGCGCTTTGAGGTAGGTCGTCAGCGTGGCGATGGTTTCCGGGGGTAGTAATTCGTCCACCTTCAACTCTCCTTCTTTCACCCAGTGGGTCAGGTGATTTTCGATGGTCCCTTCGGTAAGTTCCCGCAACGCAGCGATTTCGGCACTGGTTTTGCCCTGACGGTGCAGGTCAAGGGTTACCTGGCGGGTGTCGGCCTTGACGGCGTCCCACAGGTCAGTTTTAATCTCCCGGCTGGCCGTGTAGGCTTCAATAATCGCCAGAATCGCTGCGCCATATTTTTCGTAGGTCTTTTGGCCGAAGCCCTTAATACGCAAAAAGTAGGGTTTGGACGTAGGGAGCTTCGCCGCAATTTCCAGCAAGGTTTCGTTCTTGGCGATCGTGTAAACGGGTTTACCGGTTTCCTGCGCCAGTGTGCTCCGCCATTCCACCAATTGCAGGTACAACTCCGGGTGGGCCAGGTCTTTGGGCAGGATGTTCCTGGCGGGTTTCTTCTTCTTTTCCCCACCCTGCTTTTTCTGAAAATCCAGGTCAGCATTCGTACGGGCCGTAACGTAGGTGGCCGGGTCAAATCCGCGTTCCAGGGTAGAGAAAGTTTTCAGCTTGGTGAACAGCAGCCGGACGAATTCCTGGATTTTGTCATCCACCGCCATCTGCACGGACTGATTATCCGTCAGGATACCGAATTCGGCCAGTTTGGGCATCAGGTCTTCGCTCAGGTAGCGGACGAAGTAGTCGCCGGCCTTAACGAGCCGTGCCTTCAGTTCCGGTTGTTGCGAAGGCAGCTTCTCCTCCTGGCTGTAATTATCGATATGCCCCAAAAAGCCATGACCGACATTGACCACCCTGGTCTTAAAATTTTCGTGTAGTGCGTGAAAGACGCCGTGTGCATCTCCCTGAATGGACCGCTCGTGTTCGAAAAGTGTTCGTTGCAGCTGTTTGGCGGCATAAGCCTCTGCCCGGAACGTGAAGAGTTCCTTCAGGCATTTTACCTCGTAGGCCCGCAGATCAGCCTGCAGCTCTTCCTCCGTAGGCTGGTTCTCTTCCGCCCGCTGCGAATATTGCTTAACGACCGTGTCTGTTTTGACACTGGTGGTCCCTAATTTCGTTCGCAAGACAATCCCCTCGAAGGTTTTACACCGGCTGAGAGCGACGTAAACCTGCCCGTGGGCAAAGGCCGCACCGGCATCAATCACTACCTTATCAAAGGTGAGGCCCTGGCTTTTATGGATGGTAATGGCCCAGGCCAACCGCAGGGGATGCTGCGTGTACCTGCCTACAATTTCCTCCTCCACCTCCTTAGCAGCATTCAGGGAATACTTGCGGTTTTCCCAATCGACGGGCACGGTGGTAACAATGGAATTGTCGGGACACTTAACCGTAATTTCCTCCCCCACAATCCGGATGATCGTACCAATTTTACCGTTGAAGTATTCCCGGACTTCGCCCGTATCATTCTTATTGAACATTACCTGGGCCCCCACTTTGAAGTGCAACTCCGCTTCGTTGGGAAACATGGATTCAGGGAAGTCACCGGTCACTACTGCCTTAAACGTATATTTTTTCCCGGCCAGTGCTTCCAGTCGGTCCTGGTTAATTTTTCTCGCCGTCCGGTTATGGGAGGAAAGCGTAATGTATCCTTCGGCGTCATCGGGCTGAAAATCTTCCCGGTAACGGGAGTTGAGCGCAGCAAAGACCTCCTGGTCCATCTGGTTGTTACGGACCTTATTCAGCAAACCAATAAAAACATCATCCTGCTGCCGGTAAATGTGCTTGAGCTGGATTACCTGGGCCCGGGCCCTGCGCAGGGCCTGGCTGCCAAAGAAATAAGAAGTCTGGTAGGTACCCCGCATTTCATCCCAATCCTGATCCTTGACTACGGGGGGCAGCTGGTGCAAATCACCAATCATCAATAATTGCACGCCGCCAAATGGCTCATCGATACGTCGTAGATGCCGGAGAACGGCATCGATGGCATCCAGCATATCGGCCCGCACCATGCTGATCTCATCAATGATCAGTAAGTCGAGACTCCGGATCAGGTCGCGCTTCTTGGTAGCGTACCGCCGGGTGCGCAATTCACGCTGCATGCGCTCAGGCATCAGGGTACCAAACGGCAGCTGAAACAGACTATGAATGGTTACCCCCCTGGCATTAATGGCCGCAACGCCGGTAGGTGCTACGACGGCCATTCGCTTGGGCACCTCTGCCTTTACCCGGTGCAGAAATGTTGTCTTACCGGTACCCGCCTTTCCGGTCAGGAAAACGTGCCGGTTAGTACTGCTGATGTAACGGTAGGCAAGTTCCAGTTCGGGGTTGGTGGTCATAGGGGCCGAAGTCATTATCGTCATGGCCGCAAGTAAAGGCGGGCGGCGGGGATTAATAGTCTTTTAAACGGATATAAACGTTTAAATGCGTTTACATTCGATTTCACCTACTCCTTCGACGGGCCAACTCTTGCAGATTCGTTCGCAAGGTAACACAATTCCTCGCGTGAAAAGGGGCGGCTGAATCCGTAGTCCGGCGTAAATGCAGGCGTAAAGTTCTGTAGCTGGGATAATTGTGCTGAAGTTTTCCGGTACCCTCTGCAGGCCGAGCAAGTCTGGTCCGGTATTTGGTGGTCGCAGGAGGGCCACCGCCAGACGTCGCCGGGAGGCCGGTATAGGCCAGAGCCGCCGTGTATTCGCCGTTGTCGGACACGAACGCGGTGCCGGCCGCGGCCGTCGCGAGGGCGTCCGTGCCGGATCCGTCAAAGCTGCCGTTGCCGTTGGTGTCCTCGTAGAGGGCCAGCGTCGAGAAGGCGGCGCTATCGTCGCCGCTGCCCTGCGAGGTGAAGGTGACGCTGTTGACGGTCCACGGGTCCTGGCCCGCGCGGATCGTGGTGTCGCCGATCACGACGCCATCACCGGTCGAGCCGGCATCGTTCGGCGTGACGATCGTCGAGGCGGTCGCCGTGCCGCCGAGGACGGTAAGGTCCGGGCCGGCGAGGTCGTACCAGATGGCACCATTGTAGGCGCGCGGGAAGTTCTGGTCGGTCATCGGCGGCGTGTTGGACGTGTTCGATGCGCCGCCCCAGCCCTGCACGTGGATGCTGAGGTTACCGTCCGTATACGGGCCGTGGTTGTTCCAGTCCGTGTATCCGACGGAGCCGCCCGACGAGATCAGCGCGAAGGTGTAGTTCTCGTTGGGGTAAATCGTCAGATTGATGTCGACCGGAACCTGACGGACCGTGCCGTCCATCGTCATGGAAGCGGTGCCGGCGTGGACCCAGTTGTTGCCGGCGATACCGTTGTAGGTGCCGAGGCGGTACCAGACCTGGACGCTGGAAGTGAACGACGAGGTGCTGCTAGCCCGGATGCCGACGCGATAGACCGTGATCGGCGCGTGGGCCGAAACTTGGAAGATGATGCCTGTATTGCCGTTGCCCGCTTGGTTCAGCGTGTCCAGCCGGTTCGCGCCTTGGGCGCTGGCGACGGATGCGGTCAGGAATAACGCGATGGTCGCGACCATCGCCGCGGCGGCGAACGATTTCATGCGGGTCCTCAATTTCGGGATGCGTTGCCAAAATAGTTCGGGCGGCGTCACAGTCGTTCGTGGAATTCGCCTGCTCCGAATCACCAATACCCTACCACCTCTTAGGTCATCCGTCCGGTTTTGGTTCACGGATTATTGCACTCGGTCCGAGTTTCCGGGGATTCGGGTCGACTCGGTGATTCGGGTAGAGAGACGGCTTGGTATTATTTGCAGAGTTACGCGAATTGCTCTCGGTCGTTGGGCCCGGAGCGATGTTATTGTGATCGAATAGTTATATTGCCATCGGCACGAAACGGCGATCTGATTCGGCCATCGGTCGTAGGGGAGGCCTGGCATGCCCAAAATCCCGAGATTGGAATGACGAGCCGGCCGGAATTTGTACCCTACTGCGTCACCCGCCGCCCGATGAGGCCGGGATGCCAGCCGCGCGTGTGCATCACCGCGTCGATCGCAGCTGCCGCGGTGTGCGTCCGTTCCCCTTTGCTCGACTTTCAGGAGAGCTCGTGTCCCAATCGCGTGACGCCGTACTAGGCGCCCCTGCTGCCGTTGCAGCCTCTCCCAGCCCGGCAACCGCCGCTTCGACACCGACCCCGACCGGCAAGCTGGTCGCGGATGTTCCGGATATGCGCTCCCCGTTCGAGCGCGTGATGGCGATGGTTGGCAATACCGTTTTCGCCATTATCCAC
>JAUIIF010000408.1 GCA_030431945.1 Bacteroidia bacterium
CGTAGCCGTCCGCTAGCACGACTACGTCCAGGTCCTTCAAGGCAAAGGGATTTCCCTGTACCCAGTTCTGGTAAATGGTTGCCTTTTCCGTGAAGAAGTCTTTGTCCGTCACGATAAAATTGGCCAGTTTTCCTTTTTCCAGGGTACCGACCAGGTCACTGATGCCCAGTAACGCCGCCGGACCGGTAGTAAGGGCGGCAAAGGCCGCCTGGGGGTCGGCCCCGGCCGAAATTGCCTTCCGCAAGGCCGTTGGGAAGTCGCCCATTTTTTGCTGGCCGTTCGTCGTCAGTACGAAGGGAATACCTGCTTTGGCCACGGCGGCCATGTTGCCGGGCGCCCGCTCCCAGTGGCGCAGTTGCCCGAGATTGATCAGGTCGGCCGCGAAGGGGTCACTCAGGTCATAAGCTTTGGGGAAATCGAGGGGTAAAATAAAGGTAGCACCGCTGGCCTTCAGGGCCTCCAGTCGCTGGTATTCGTCTCCGCCACCCAACAGGATGTATTGCTTTCCGAACTCATCGCCGATCATGTCGGCCCGCAGGTTATCCTGCCAGTTTCCGCTGGCGTCGAATATTTGCGGTAAACCTTGCAGGTCATTCCAGGCTTCGATGCTGAGGTTGGTTTCCTCTCCCCGCTGCTTTTGGTACCAGGCGCCATCGTGGTAGGCCTGGCGCAGCAGCGCCATCGTTCCCATCCGGGAGCTGGGGTAATTCTGCCGGGAAGAGCCCTTGCTGAAACTGAGATGGTGTGCGGAACGGCGCTTCAGGATGACGTCGTTCTCGCTGGTTTCGGCGAGGCTGACAACCGTGGCGGAGCCACGGCTGATGCCATCGGCGTGGTGGGTGGAAACCGTACCGAAGCCAATGTCCCGCAGGGCTTTGGCGTCCTTGGCTTTGATGGTAAAGACTTCGGCGGCATCCACTTCTGAGCGCAGGGCCTGGTTCCAGCTGAAGGCGCCGGGGGTTTTGCTGTCCGTTTGTGGAGGGTCTCCCCAGCCGCCGCCGCCCCGCTTCACTTCGGGCATTCCGTAGGTGCCGTAAGCTTCAACGAAACTGGGATAAACGTGCTTACCGTCCAGTTTAACTTCTACCGCACCGGCCGGCACCGCGCCGGCGGCACTGACACTGACGACTTTGCCCTTACGAATGATGAGGGTGGCGTTGTCCACCTGCTGGTCCGGGCTGACGTGAACAGTAGCACCGGTAAAGGCATAATGCCCGTCCCGCTGATCGTATACACCATTGTACGGATAGGTTTGTTGTGCGGTAAGGAAGCCGGTGCCAAGCACGCAAGCCAGGGCCAGCAGGGCCCATTTACGAAAAGGTCTCATGTTTTGAATTTGGTCTTTAGTGAGCTGTTCATCCCCGGGGGGAACAAACACATAGCGATAAATGTAGAAAAAGGTTTACTGCAAGTACGACATTTGTCTGATTACCTGTTCTTCAGGGAGGAAGAAACTTTTGGGAAATCCTCGTGGTTGTCGGGCAGCTACCTTTCGCCGGCCCGCATTATTTCCGGTAGCCCCTGGAGTAAATGCCCGGCAGCAGGATGGTTCCGTACCCGCTGGCGGGCTTGCGATTACCCCGGCTGCCGGTAGCCGTTGGCCGCAGCAAATTCTTAGCAACCAATATCTTTGCCGCCCTGTATCAGCCGGCTTCTCCATTTTGACTTCCTCCGCCCCCGGAAAATCTGCCCTCATGACCGCCTATTTCACGTCCCTTCGTAACCTTGTGCGGGAGAACCCCTACAAGTATTTGCTGCAGATGGCCTGGCATTATGCTGCCGGTATGCGGTGGCGGTACTTGCTGATTTATCTCATGTTTACGGGGGTGAACCTTCTTGTTTCGGTCCCCCCGGTCATTTACGGGCTTTACATCAATTTTTTGCAGAAGGGAGAAGGAGACCCCATTTGGGGCTCTTTAGTGTACGTCGCCGTTTACGTGGCCATTATTCTTGGTTTTTGGTGCCTGCAGTGGCCGGCCCGGTTACTGGAGCGACGGATGGCCTTTGACATCAGCCAAAAGCTGCTGCTCGAAAGCTACGAAAAGATCATTCACCTACCGCTGGCCTGGCACCGCGAGCACCATAGTGGCGACACCATTAACCGGGCCCGCAAAGCCTACGAAGCCCTGAAAAATTTCTTCGATAATGGTTTTGCCTACTTTCAGACGGTTGCCCGGATCCTGATCGCCATCGGTGCCATTATGTGGTTTTCGCCCTTATTCGGGCTCATTGCCGCCGGCTTCGGCCTCATCATATTACTCACGGTACTTGCCTTTGACGAGCCGATCATCAAAGCCAATATGGAAACCAATGACCGTGAGAATGAACTCATGGCCGGCCTGGCGGACAAACTGACCAACATCATTACCGTCACCACCCTCCGGCTGGGCCGGAGAACGGCGACAATGATCAGAAAACGGATTGAAAACATCTGGCCGCCTTTTCTGCGCAATACCAAAATTAACGAGGCTAAGTGGTTCTCCGTCTCCGTACTTTCCGGCTTGATGTACGCGACCCTGGTAGTTGGCTACGTGTACCAGCATTACGTTCCGGGGGAGGTCTTTCTGGTGGGCGGCCTGGTCACCCTGATCGGGTACATCACGCAGTTTTCGAGTATGCTGAGCAGCCTGACGATGCAGTACAACCAGATCATTCGTTACCGATCCGACCTGGCCGCCATCGAACCCATTTACGCGGCTTACGAGCAAAAGGCCGTACCCTCGGTTACCGGCCCGGTGCACCGGGCCTGGGAAAAACTGCGGGTGGAAGGCCTGAACTTCCGTTACGGCGAAGACGGGGCCGGGCTGTTTGACGTCAACCTCCAGCTGGACCGGGGGCGCAGAATTGCCCTGATCGGACCAAGTGGAAGCGGCAAGACCACCACGTTGTACACCCTGCGCGGGCTTTACCCGCCCCAGGGGGTCCGCCTGCTCTTCAACCCCTCCTTGCGCCCCGCGTCCGCGCCCGACAAAACTGACCCCGCCCAGCTATTTGAGCAAACCACCCTGATTCCCCAGGCTCCGGAAATTTTTGAGGATACCCTGCGGAATAACCTGACGATGGGCCTCGAACGCACGCCGGCGGAGTTGGACAACGTCATCCACGTCTCCGTTCTGCAGGACGTCATCGAACAGGCCGATGACGGGCTGAATACCTTCCTGGCCGAAGGCGGAGCGAACCTGAGCGGCGGCCAGCGCCAGCGCCTGAGCATCGCCCGGGGCCTCCTCGCGGCGGATACTTCCACGTTACTGCTCCTCGATGAACCAACGAGTAGCCTCGACCCGACCACCGAAATCATGGTCTACGAACGCCTGTTTGCCGCCTTTCCCGAAACGACCATTGTTTCCACGCTCCACCGGCTGCACCTGCTGCGTTTCTTCGACTACATCTACTACATGGAAGACGGCCGGATCAAAGCCGAAGGCACGCTGGCGGAATTGCTGCAGCAGAGTGTTCCCTTCCGGGAGATGTACGGGGAACAGGTGGGGGGGACAACTTAGCGGACCAGGCGGGCTGGCGCGACCGTCGGAGAAAGGAAAGCATATAAAATGGGGATGATTGCGTTGGGCAATGAGCCTTTTGCCCGTTCGGGCGTTAGAGCAGCATGCCCGTGACAGCTGCCAGCGGACGATTTTCTTCATTAGCTCAATTCAATGGATTCCCTCACTCAAATTGTACTCGGCGCTGCCGTTGGCGAAGCCGTACTCGGCCGTAAAGTCGGAAACCGGGCGCTGCTCTGGGGGGGCATCTGCGGTACCATCCCTGATCTCGATGTTTTTGCCAATGCCGTAAGCGACCCGATGAGTGCCCTGGCTTATCACCGGGCGTTCACGCATAGTCTGGTGTTCGCAGTCCTCGCTTCTCCGGTCATCGGGTTGGCGATACACCGCTTGTACGGCGGTAAGGAAGGGCCCATGCGTTCCGGGTGGATCTGGCCGGCGTTGAGCGCACTGTTTTTTACCATCCTGCTCACGGGCAGTTACCTCATGCCGATCGAAGTGTACAAGATCCCGCAAATAGTGGCGGTCATCACGCTGGTCGTAGGGATAATTTTTGGCGTTATCGCCGCCTTGCGCTGGCTCCGGGGCTTCCCGGCCAGGACAGAAAATGCCGGATGGCGGGGCTGGGCGCTGCTGGCCTTCGGGGCGATCGTGACCCACCCGCTGCTGGATTGTTTCACGGCTTACGGCACCCAGCTATTTCAGCCGCTGGCCGCCAACCGGGTGGCGTGGAATACCATTTCGGTGGCGGACCCCCTCTATACGATTCCCTTTTTGCTGCTGCTCTTGTGGGCGCGGACGCGGGTGCAGGGCAGTGTTACCCGCGCCAGGGTGAACCGGGCCGGCCTCGTCCTCTCTTCGGTTTACCTGGCCCTCACGGTCGTGAATTACTTCAACGTGGAAAACGTCCTGAAAAACAGCCTGGCTGCGGATGGCATCGCCAGCGAAACCCACGTCCATTCCCCCAGTATCCTGAACAACATCCTCTGGTCCGCCACCGCCCGGGAGACCGGAAAAGATCTTTATTACTTCAGCCAGTACAGCCTCTTCGACCAGGAGCGGCGGTTTGAGCCGTGGACCCGCATCCCGGGCAACCACGACCTGCTGGCCCCGTACGCTGAAGACCGGGACGTGCGCATCATCCGTTGGTTCACCAAGGAGTTCTACAGTGTTTTGCCCGGCGGCAACGCGGGCCATCTGCAAATCAACGACCTGCGCTACGGCTTGCTGGATACGGAA
>JAUIIF010000409.1 GCA_030431945.1 Bacteroidia bacterium
GGAGCCCGTCGGGAAAGGTGGCGGTTCATCTTCGCGGCCTGTGCCTGGGTCGCCGTCTGAAAAACAGTGGGTATTTAGAGCAATTTGCTACCGTACCTACGGATTAGCAGGACTTGTTGCAGCAGCTGCCATCAGCACCGGCAGTTTCGGTAGTACCGGCAGCTTCACCGTCAGCACTGCGCAGAATCGGCACATCAACCACGATCGTGGTAGAGCCATTGCCTTCCGCGGCACCGCCTGCGGCAGCGTCGAGTTGAGCATCCTGGAGGCGAACAAGGCGTTCCTGGTCGAGTGCGAGTTTCTTTTCGTTTTTCATTTCTACTTGTTTTGGAATGTGTGGTTGTGGTGATTAAGCCGCTTCGGTACGACAAGACTTGTTACAGCAGCTGCCGTCGGCAGCAGCGTCGGCAACGGCCAGGTCGACCGTTACGGTAATCGTCGTGGAGCCGTTACCTTCTGCGCCGCCGGTGGCAGCGTCCAGCTGGTTGTTCTGGAGGCGAACGAGACGGTCTTTGTCGAGGGTGAGTTTTTTGTTTTTCATCGTATTTTTAATTACGCTATTGATATTTCCTCTTTGTGAGGGTTATTTGTTTTGGTTGGCGGATTTGACGCTCCGTGGGCGTTGGCGGCCGGCCACCGAAGGTGACGTTCCGTTGCTACAGTGTTATCTCCCCCAAGGGGATGGAAGAGGGTGCCGCGCCGCGGTGGGGCGTGGGCATACCTCCGGTGGTCAGTGATGGTCATCATCAACAGGTTCGGAAAAGTGAAATAAATATGGTGTAGACGGTTCCGCGGTTACGTTAGAAAGCCTCCAACGTAGCTCCGGGGAATATTTCTTTGAGTACCAGGTCCATCATTTCATCGGCAGACCGTTCAGTAAACAAGGTGTTGTTACTATGGGCCACACAAGCGATGTGGCTGTCAGATTGGTCGGGAATATGTACGATCCGGTTAATCATCGTGGAGCGTTTCTCCGCCCCCCTTTCGTACATCCGCAACCACATGCGGTAGACGCGCAGATTTTCCAGGCCGCGGCCATCTTCCCGGTTTATGTCAAAGAAGCCAATTCGGTTGTCCTGCTCCAGGAAATCCAGAATGGTCTTCATGATTGTGTGCTGAATTTTACGATCATACCCGCGGTCTTTTATCTCCACGATCTCAAAGTAAATTTCGTAGATCTCAGCTTCTACATCGAGGTATACGGAAAGTGCGTCTTCTTGCCAATACCGGATAAATCGTATCGTATACGTGTTACCACGAACGGTGGTAAAGAGGTAGGCATCCGCAGCGTACTGCCGTAGTTCATATCCCTGAGGTTGTTGAAATTGTCCCATTGCCCGCAGATGTCGGTGAAGAAAATTGGTGACGTACTATCTTTCATTTCTGCTGGTTCCAGATCAGGCCCTCCAGTGAACGATTCATCCGGCCCAGCCGCAACCGCACCGTGTAGTGTGTCTTGCCGCGGATCAACTGGTAGGCACCCGGCAGGATATAGCGGTCATCAATGATGTCATCAGTCAAATAATCCTGAATTGCAATGGGTTCCCAGACCCGCAGGCGCTCCCGACCAAAGTGATATTGCTCAAGTTCGGGGGCCAATTGACCGATCCGGATGATCAGGGCCGCCCGGGCAGTACTCAGGTCAATACGCATAATGCCGTCACGCAGTAAATTGTCTTCCCGGCGGCACCCCGTGGTTACTGCCGGCTTGGCAGCACGGGCGTTAATTTTACAAATTCCGTGAAACTTACAATCGTGCTTAGGCATGCCTAAGGCGACCTCCACCCGTAAGTCAATCTGTTGTTTTTTCCCCAGGGCAGGTGCAAGGTATTGAGCGGTATTTACAGGTAAAGACATGGTATGATTTTTAGGACTAACTGTGAAAGAAAAGTGACAGGCCCAAAGGTGCAGGCCGCTTTATTATTTTGTCTTCGGAGGTAAACAGAAGCAGAAGCATTTTCTTCTTTTCCCCCTTGACAATAGCAAATATGGAGGCAGTTACCCCCCGGGCAAGAGACATGAGGACAAATCTAATCTTTTGTCAAATCCGGGGAAAAATCGAGATAACTAATATTTAATTTATTGAAAATCAATACTTTAAAACATTCATTGATCTTGTACAAACTAACTTTTATCACCTGACGTCACTTTTTAAGTGGCCCAAAGCGGCCTGCAACCAGGCTTCTTCTTTATCCCTCTGCAGCAAATTGCTTTCACCGGAAGCCACCAGCTAAAATATTTAGTATATATTTAGCATTAATAAGTAGTACCACTTGGCTGCTTGTTACTGCCTGGAGACCAACCGATTTAATGAGCTAGTAATAAACTCTCGCCTTATCCCATGCGTGTTTTAAAAGAACTTGCCCCGCAAGTAGAAATCAGCAATGTACTAAAGCGACTTGGGGACAGGTATTCTGCAAAAAATCAGGACCGGACCAGCACTCTTCTACAGCTGGTTCGCGACCAACCAGACGTACAGGAAAAAGAACTTGCCCGCGCACTGTTCGGCAAAACCCGCTCTGCCAACCACCCCCCTTACCTCGAACTGGTAAAAGAGGTTACCTGGGCGACCCTGCAGGAAGTGCTGGAACCGCGCGGACGGTACGTCAGCAGGCCTGCCCGCCACGAATTGATGATCCGCTGCGACCGGTTGATTACGTTGATCGACACCTTGGGCGGGGGCCTGAGTGATGCGCAACTTCAACTGTGGCACAAACTCAGCAACTCGTGTAATAAATGCGACTACGTATCGCTGGAGCTGGAGTGCCTGACACGGAAGTATAAATACTACACCTTTCAGCAACTGGACGAACAGAAAAACGCCGAACTGGAAAGAAACATCAATGAGCTGTCCGTTGTCCTGGAGGCTTGCAATAAATGTAAATCCTCCATGCTGATGGTCCGGGGGGCTCTGGCGGACGCTACACCGCTTCCTGATCATTTTGACCTGGTAGCAATTCAATCCGCCGTGGATACCTTTCCTCACTTTGACGTTCAGGTTTATGGTGGCGAAGTCTTGATTTCTCTGGCCATGCAACAAAAAAATTACGCAGAAGCCATTAAGCGCATTCAGCAGGTTTACGGTAACATTGTTAAACGATTTCCGCGAGAGAGCAACTTATTGATCAGTTTGTCATTCCAGCAGCTGCTTTGTTACGTTGCGCTTCAGGACTACCCCATGGGCAAAAAAGCCTGGGACCAGCTGTTTGCTTACTACCGCAAAACCAGCTCCAGAAAATCCCGTTACCAGGCGCTGGAAGCCGGCATGTTGCTCCTGCTCAGGTGCGAAAAAACATCAGAGGCTCCTGCTTTCCTGCGTCCGTTTACCGCCCTTGGCGGTATTGGCCGGCTGCCGGAGCGGGCCAGGGGAAGGTGGTACGCCATTTTCTCCGCACTCCGGTTACTTACCTTACGGGACAACATCAGCAATGCCGTTGTAGAAAATTACTACGGCAAGCTTAAACGGAAGCAGCAATCGATCCAGGCCCGCCAGGAAGACCAGGTCACCGTCGCCATTATGGAAATCTGCTACCTCGTCCTGACGGGCAACCTGAAAAAAGCAAGTAGAAAAATAGCCCTGCTGGCCCCCTTCACCCCGCGGCGCCTCTCGCCCGATTCGCCCGTTTACCGCAGAGGAATCTTCCTGAAGCTTCTCCAGGAAGGTGCTGCGGCGAACTTTCACCCGGTCGCCCTCCGACGAAAAACAGCTAAGCTGCAGGACAAACTGGAAAAGTCCGCACTGAGTATTGACGAGGAAGCATTGAGTAACGAAATTCTCTCTTTTAATACCCTCTGGTTACTAATCATTAACGGCCTGCCAATGAGTCAATAATGCCTTTACTTTTTTAGCTCTCTCTCCGTGAAACACATCCTCCATTTAAAAGAAGAATACGAAAGGACACTCCGGGTCTCCCCGGCCATCCCCATCCCCGAAACGCCCGACAGTCTGCTCGACCAGCTACTCGTACTCATCCTTCACGACAATATTACCACCGACGATGAAGCGGCCGCAGCACTCTACGGCCCCGAAAAAGACAGCAGCTACAAGCCCTACCAAAAACTAAAAAACAAGTTCAAGCTCTATTTCGCTTACAAGATTTGCCGCCTCCCCCTCCCGGAAGTCTCCAACCCCAACGATGCAAAATTTTGTTGCCGGACCTTCCTGCTCCACGGTAAAGAATGCAAATACCAGGGCTTGCCCTATGCAGCAGAATGGCTCCTGCTCGCTGCTTACCAGATGGCCGAAGAAATTGAGCAATATTCCGTACTGCGGGATGCAGCCTACGAATTAGCCGAATTGTACAGCATGGTGCTGCCTAATAGTAACGGAAGAAATTTATACCATAACGCTTTTCTGAAGTACGCACAGATAGAAGACATCTACTCCAAGCTGTACAATTGTTCTTCCAAACTCCTGAAAGCTTTTAACATCCGGCAACGCAGGCTGACTTCTCACGAGCAACTGGTTGCTGAAATTGAGCAGGAAACGCTGCCCCTGATCAATATGGACATCGTTAATCACCATTCCAAACTGTTTGCGTATTACTATAAAACCCGCATCGACATCGCGCTCCTGCAGGCCAATTTTGCCGAGATGAAAATGATTTCCCTACGGGCAATCAAAGGAACGGATCAGCTCATCTACCAGGCAAGTATGCTGAAAAAGCTGTTCCTGGAGTGCCTGACGCTCGCTTGCAGCAAG
>JAUIIF010000410.1 GCA_030431945.1 Bacteroidia bacterium
TTAACGGGCCTTATTTTGTGGCAAAATAACGGTAGACTACCTGCCACCGCTCAAAATTACAACTTTGCCTGCCCCCAAGACCAAAAAGCCGCAGCCGGCCCCTTATCGTATCCTGGGGATAGACCCAGGAACAGTTGTTCTTGGCTTTGCCGTAGTTGAAATCCACCCTGCATCCCGCCGCATCATCGAAATTGGGGTCCTGAAACTGGGTAAATTCCCGGATCATGCCGAACGACTTGCCGTCATCCACCGACGGCTAACCCAGGTCATCGGCACCCACCAACCGGCAGTAATGGCGATTGAAAGTCCCTTCTTCGGAAAGAATCCGCAATCCATGCTCAAACTGGGGCGTGCGCAGGGGGTTTGCATGGCGGCAGCAATGGGACTGGAAGTGGAGGTTACGGAGTACGCGCCCCGCAAGATCAAACAGTCCATCACCGGCAATGGTAACGCCAGTAAGGAACAGGTAGCAGCCATGCTGGCCAATGAGTTTTCGCTGGATACCTCCCGCTATCTCGAAGACGCTACCGATGCGCTGGGCGTGGCCATGTGCCATTACTACCAGTCGAGAGGTGCCCTGGGCGGCGGTAAGAAGTTTTCAGGATGGGAGGGCTTCATTAAAGCCAACGAGAAGAGGGTCAAGAAGTAGTGCCAAGGCGACCGCAGTAAACCCTGCCTGTGACTTAGGTATATAACCTACCAGCCACCGCCGGCACCGCCACCACCAAAGCCACCACCACCGAAGCCACCAAAGCCGCCGCCGCCGCCAAAGCCGCCGCCGCCACCAAAGCCACCTCCGCCGCCACCGGGAAAGATGACAAAGCCGCCGCCACGGCGGCGCCTGCGCCGGACCTGCCGACTGGGGTCGTCCATATCATAAGGGCCATTACGCCAGTAGCCCCCATCATCGTCGTCATCATCATTGTGCTGGTTACCGTAATAAGAAATCAGGATAAAGACCAGCAAAATCAAGCCCATTATGACGATGGGCGGAATACCGTCTCCCCCACCCTGCGGAAGATCTTCTGCAGTGTACTCCCCCGTCCCCAACTCCATGATGCGGGTAGTTGCTTCGTCAATACCTACGTATACCCTTCCCTGACGGAAGGCCGGCTTCATAATGTTTTCAATGATTCTTTTCGCCAAAATATCCGGCAGGAAGCCTTCGGCACCGTAGCCCGTCAGAATTTGGATGCGCCGTTCATCACGGGCAATGTAGACCATAACGCCGTTATCCTTTGCTTCCGAGCCGCCTACCCCCCAACCGTGGGCAATGGCCAAACCACGGTCAAAAGCCGTTTCACCCTGCAGTGAGGTTTCGGTTACTACCGCTATCTGCGTGGAGGTTTCCAGGGCATACTGCGTGAGTTTGCTGCGCAGTTGTTCCTGCTCCTGCCGGCTCATCATGCCCGCGTAGTCATTAACCAAATCGTTGGTTTTGGGCGGAATAGGACGTTGGCCAGCCAGTGGCAGCAGCAATAACAGAAGTAGCAACAGCGTAGAGAAACGCAGCAGGAAAAGCTTGGTGCTATGGATGGTTATGGCTTTGATTTTTTGTTCTTTTCGTGACTTTCCCGCCGACAATGGTGAGGGAAAGAAGTTATTAACAATCCGGGCAGTCGCGTTACTTTCCGTAACTGATGGTGTCCGGCAGTTCGTTTACATCGTCCGCGGCGTGAGGGAAAAACTGCTTCAGCTTGGCTCCCACCTGCTCAATCGCCAGTTCGATGCCCCGCGCGAATGCCCCGCGCCGAAAATGTTGTTGCAGCAAATCCCGCTCCGTATCCCAGAAATCTTCCGGGACAACCTGGTTGATGCCCTCATCACCGATAATGGCGAATTCCCGGCGGTCTACCTCCAGCAGGATCAGGACCCCGTTACGGTCCTTGGTCTTATTCATGCCTAGTTGCAGAAAAACCCGTTGGGCTACTGCGAGGGCGGGGGCTTCCGCCCCCACCTCGACGTGTACGCGGATTTCGCCCGAAGTGGCGCGTTCCGCACGGCGGATGGCCTGCACAATGGCGGCCTCCTCTTCCTGGCTGAAAAACTTTACCACTGCCTAGAATTTTACTTCCGGCGCGTTGGCAGCACCAGCCTGTGCCTCAAATTGTGGCTTTTCGTCAAAGCCGAAAACCGAAGCAAAGACAGTGCCGGGGAAGCGGCGAACGGACTTATTAAACTTCGTGGCCTCCTCATTAAACCGCTTTCTGGCCGTGCTGATGCGGTTTTCCGTTCCTTCGAGCTGTACCTGTAAATCCCGGAAGCCTTCCGTTGCCCGCAGCTGCGGATAGTTTTCCACGCTGACCAGCAACCGGCTTAGCCCGGTGCTCAATTCACTTTGTGCTGCTTCAAACTCTTGCAGCTGCGCCGCCGTCATGTTACTGGGGTCAATATTAATGGACGTAGCTTTGGCCCGGGCGTTGGTTACGCTTTCAAGCGTGCTGCGCTCGAAGTCTGCGGCCCCTTTGACGGTATTGACCAGGTTGCCGATCAGATCCGACCGGCGTTGGTATTCCGTTTGCACATCCGCCCACTTCAACTCCACGTTTTCTTCTCCGTCAACGAAGCCGTTGTAGCTTCCGCAACCGGCAATGAGAAGAACAGCAAGAATGGCAATCACGATGCCGAGCGTACCAAAAGATTTCATAGTTTATTAGGTTTTGTTTTGAAGAACTCCGCCAAAATAACGCTTGCGGCGGAAGAAAGGGAGGAATGTTCGTCGAGAATACGCCGTAGTCCGTCGGTTGTTCCTTCTTTTTCCTGGAGAAAACTACGGAATTCCAGAAGAAGGTCCTCTTCACAACGCTCCCTGAGCCAGGTAATTCTTTGTTGGGCCCGTTGTTTCTCCAGGGCGCCGGAGGCGCGCCTGGTGGTGGCGTATTCAGCCAGACGCTGCCGGATGGCTCCCAGCCCCTGGCCGGTGATGGCGCTTATCGTGCGCACCTTCACGAGCCAACCATCGGGCCTTGCCGGGGCCAGGTGCAGCCCCCGCTTCAGTTCCAGGGCCGTTTGTTTGGCTGCTTCGGGCAGCCGGTCTGCTTTGTTTACCGCAATCAGGTCAGCCAGTTCAAGAATGCCGCGCTTTATTCCCTGCAGGTCGTCTCCGGCTCCCGGTTGGGCCAGGAGCAGAAAAGCATCGGTAAGGCTGTGCACCTGCCACTCCGCCTGACCTACGCCAACGGTTTCGACAATAATGTAATCATAGCCGGCAGCTTCGCAGAGTAAAACGGCGGCCCTGGTGGCCGCCACCACACCGCCCAGCTGGCCGCCCGTAGGGCTCGGGCGAATAAAAACATCGGGGTGCCGGGTCAGCTCTTCCATACGTGTTTTATCCCCCAGGATACTGCCCCCGCTGAGGCTGCTGCTGGGGTCAACCGCCAGTACCGCCAGGCGGTGGCCCTGCGCAACCAGCTCCAGACCAAAATGCTCAACGAAGGTTGACTTCCCCACTCCCGGTGTCCCACTTACGCCCAGCCGAAAAGTTGGTTGCTCCGGGGGAAATTGCTCGGCCAGCTCCACCAGCTCGTCGGCCAGCAAACGATCCTCCGGCCGTGAGCTTTCCAGCAGCGTGATGGCCCGCCCCAGGGCACGGCGGTGGCCCGCCCCGCGCAATCCGGCAAAGAGAGCCCTGGCGGAAGCAGGAGGGTTCGCTGCCTGGTAGTGTAAGCGGGGGTTTATCTCGCTTGCGCGTATTTTTTTCTTTTCTGACAAGAGGCTATTTGTTTTAACAACGCTTTAAGATAAGCTACTAAATATTCCCAAAATCTGCCGCAGAGAGCAGCAGATCAGCCTTCTTTTCATTTCCTTACTATCCCCGGCAACCAAGCGCGCTTCCGTTCGCTTCTTACTTAACCGTAAACGCGAGTCTGCCCCGGAAGTTACGCTTGGGGCCGGGCCTTTTATTTGGTAGGCTTATTGATCAGGTAATAGTGAATAGCCCCTAAAAAGAGGGTATTGATCAATCCGTAAATCAAGCTGGTGTTCAGGCGTTCGCCCGGGGCGAATTCTTTACCGATAAACCCATATACCAGGTAATACATTGGCGCAATAAAGCAAAAAGCAACCAGGCAGTAAAGCAGGGTACGTTTGAAGCGTGGCGAAAGCATATTTTGTTGAGATTACAGATTCAGGTATTTCCTCAAGGCTAGAATTTGTGGCTGGCTCCCCACGGTAATGAAACTGTCGCCAGGCTCCAGAACTGCTCCCGGACCAGGATTAACGTCGTACTTCCCTTCTCTTAACCGGTGACCGATGACGTTGACCCCGCTGTTAACCCGCAGGTGCATATCCTGGATGCTTTTTCCACGCATGTCTTCCGGCAATTGATCGTAGCGAATCTCCTCGAAACCGATGTCACTGTCCAGTTCATTAGTAACGTAACTGAAGAATTCAACTGCGCCAGGCTTACTGATCAGGGTCGCCATGTAGAAGCCCCCGATCTGCTCTGGCAAGATTACGTGACTGGCACCGGCACGCATCAGCTTTTGCCGGCTTCTGGATTGATGGGCACTGCTGATTATCCGGAGATCGGGGTTCAGTTCCTTTGCCGAAAGAACAATGAAAAGGTTGTCAGAATCATCGTTAAGGGCCGTAATCAAGCCGGCAGCCCGCAGGATGCCGGCCTCCAGCAGTTCTCCGTCGTGGGTAGAATCGCCGTTTACGTAAAGAATTTCCAGGTCCTCAAATTCC
>JAUIIF010000411.1 GCA_030431945.1 Bacteroidia bacterium
CAGTTAACTAAAGTAGTGTACACCCCCATGACGATTGAGTAAGCCGGAATAGGACAGGCTTTCAGACTTATTTTCAAAAATAAGTCTGCATTTGTTTTCAGCAGGTCTCGCCACCGGGGAACAACCGGAAAATTGGTGGTGGGGGTATCCCCGCTGTACGTGGTAAGGCGCACGGTTGCTGCTTAACTATCCTGGCACCTGCGCTCCGCCGCCCCCCTGTCAGGGAGCAGTTAACTACCTGGCCTTTACCCCGGTGCGTCCTTACTTATTAAAGAACCGGAAGATGGGAACGTCTACACTCAGGGTCACCATACCCCGCACGCTGCGGGCTTTACGAATGGTGGTAGAGCCCATGGTGTTGAACCGGCGGACACTCGGCCCATCCTGCATACCGACGCCCAGGGTGAAAGGGGATTTCGGGAAGTTGTACATCAGGTGAAAACCGGGGGCAATGACGTTCGCCGGCCGGAATTCAGGCAGTCGCTCTACGTTGGGGGCACCCGGCCCATCGGGCTGGCTGCCGAGCCGGAAAGCCGTAATGGCCCCCAGGTCGATCAGGGAACCAAAGAAGGTCAGGGACTTGGCCCCGCCGATGTTCCGGCTGTAACTCACGCCAACGGGGACGAACAGGGCCGCTCCGAAGGTTTCCTGCTCGATGCCTGTACCACTGATGCCGGGCGGGAAAATCAGTCGGTCGCGGCTCAACGCCGCGCCAAAATAGGCTCCCAGTTCCAGGCTGGAGGGCCGGTTGCGCTTAATCTGGGAACTGCCGACGGGCAGGGCCACGCTGGAAATGGCCTGTTCAAAATCCGCCGGGTCATTTGCTGCGGCGACATCGGCCATAAAGGTGCCATACTTAAACAGCTTTTCCTGGAAACGGTCAACCTTCTCCGGGTTAAGGCGGGCCAGCTTCCGCTGCACAAGTTGCAGTTCTTCCTGGATTCTCCTGATCTTCAGGTCCCGGATTCCATTAGCGGCGTCCTGCTTTGCGTAGACGTCCAGTCCCGGTGTATTCAGCTCGGCTTCGTAGCGGGAGATGAGCAGTTTGTCCCGGTTTTCGTTGCTGATCAGGGGGAGGGCTTCCGCATTCGGCGGCGCCAGTCCGATCGCCTTCAGGTCAGCATCCTGGTTAACGACGTAATCTTCAATCAACTGCCGGAGATTATCCCTTTTCGCCAGCAGGCGTTGCTGTTTTTTGCTGGCCGTCGGGGCTACGTCGAAAAGTTTGAGGAGGTTGAGTAGGTTATCTACAGCGTAACGGTATTCCCCCCGCTGGCTCAGCCGAAACAGCTCGCTGAGTTGGCGGCTGACCTCCGGTACGTCCGCAAAAGCAGGGTACTTGGTGGCTAAGCTGATGGGCTGCCCGTCTACGGCGCCGGTGTTCAAGATCGGCGCTTCCAGCAGGCTCTGGAGGGTTTGCGCGATGAAGTTTACCGCAGCAATCCGCTTTTCTTTGCGAAAGTCACTTTCCTGCGGGCCGCCGGGGCGGCCCACCTGCTGAAACTCTGATAAAAACAACCCGAAATCCAGTAAGAAACCGGTTACCCCGCTGCCGGAAAACGCTCCCAGATCGGGGACCCGCCCCAGACGTTCCTGGCCGATGCCGGAGAAGAGTTGCTGGGCGTTAGGGTTGGTCTGGAAAAGAGCAAGTTGCTTGTTCGGGATAAATAACTGCTGTTGATCGTTGGTGGAAAGGAGGAAGAAAACCTGCTGCGCCAAACCGAAAATCGTCTCGAAAGTAGAAAGGTTGTGGTAGGCGCGCACCAGACTGTCCGCCTGGTTGGCACTGTAGGTTTCCACGGCGGTAAACAGCTTGTCGTACGCTAACTGTGATCCGTCAATAGCGGGTTGCAGCGGAAGGAAATAATCTGCTTGTCGCGGGGTTTCCAGTAGTTTGGCGGCAAGCGGGGAGTTGGCATTCCCGGCGTTCGTGACCCACTCGACGAGGCGGTTGCGGATGGCGCCCAGGCGTTTCTTGCCCGCCTTGGTTTCGGGGAGAATTTCTTCCGTCAGTTTTTCCAACATCGTCAGGGCCGGAGCGGGATTAACCGCAGCCTCCGCCTGAATGTCCGCCAGCAACCGGTTTTTGCTGTCGGCAAACGAGCGCGCCAGTTCTTCGTCGACGTTTTTTTGCTCGCGGATTTCGGTACTGATGGCGGCCATTTCCTCCTGGGCGTACCGGAGTTGCTGCAGCAGGTCGGCGTAGGTGTCCAGCTCCTCCCGGTGCGCCAGTACTTCGCGGACGGCGGTGAGGCCGGCGGCCCGGAGCCCGTCCGGAGCTAACCGGCTGGCATCCGGCCCGAACAGTTGGTCGTAGCGCGTCAGGCTGGGGTAGGCTTCGTAAAATTTATAGGCCTCTTTACCCCTGAGCCAGGCTTGAATAATGCCGGTCGCCGGCGGGTCGGCGTTGGTTTCCCAATAGTTGTTCTTCAGGGGGAGCTGCGCTTTGTCTGCGGGGGAAAAAACCTCCCGGATCCGCCGCAGGAAGTCAGTTTGTTCCTCTTGCGCAAAGCCGGCTTTAACCACTTGGGCAACCAGGGGGTTAAAGGCCCGTTTGCTCAGCGTGTCTTTGGCTGCCTGAAAGCGGTCATTCAGCAGTTGGTTGGCGGCTACTACTTCGTCGAAGGCGGTGAGGATGGCCCGGTAGCCGGGGTTGGTGGTGTCGACTTTAGTCATCCGCAGGTCGATCTGGCAGCGGGTGTCGATCCGGGTGCGTTCCAGCTCCCCGTAGGTGAAGGCGAGGATGTCGGCCAGGGGCACTTCCCGCATCTCCAGGTCGAGGATGCGGTAGATCAGGAATACGTTATACACGACGGGGTCGCGGAAGGTGGCGGCGTCGCGCTGGTCCAGGAAGTTGCCGAGGTTGTAGGCGAGGGCATTCAGGTCTTCGACAAAAGCTTTCCGGATACTGGGTAGAATGGCTTTATAATTCAGCAGGTCGAGGGAAGGGAGGAATTCCGTCGTCTTGGGGAAGAGGTAGTCCAGGTCATTTCGCTGCAGGTCTTCCCGTAATTTGGTCAGGAAAGTATAGGTCAGTTCTTCCTGGGCCCGGCGGCTGATCCAGTCGGACAGGCCCGCCAGGGCGGAGCCGACGAGGTTGGCGGTGGAGAGGCCTACCGGATTGTCATTGGCGGAGCGGGCAGCGGCTTTCAGGTTAAGGTTATTTGCCGGCGGCGTGGAAAAGACTTCGTGGATTTTGCCGAGGTCAATCTGCCCGTTTCTGCTGAAAAGTTCCGCGCCCGGCAGCTTTTGCAGAAAAGCACTACGGCTGACGGGATTCATGAATTCAGGGAGCCGCAGCCCTTTGGCGGGGGTATAGCTTTCCAGCAGCCGGTCCAGTTTTTCGTGCAGCAGGTAGCTGCGAATCGCACTGTTGTCGGCGTAATGTGCCAGTAATTCCGGGCCCGAAAGCAGCTCTTCCACACGTTCCGCAGCGGGCATGCCGCCGTAGTAGGCGAGGGTAAGGACGATGGTATCCAGGGCCGGATTGTTGTCTGCGGTACCTTTTTCCCGTGCTTGGGGTGTCAGGCGTACGACCCGGGCCAGGTCAAGCCCGATGTTTTGGGCGCGGACGCTGGTGCAGAGGAAGGTAAGTAAAAGCAGCAGGGGGAGGGAGGAAAGCTTTTGCATACGGGATGGCGGATAAAGTTGTTCTACTAAAACGGTAAAGGCGGTACGTAAAAAGGACTCTCTTAGCTTTCTCTTAGTCAATACATCAGGCAATAACAAAAATCTGGGCACTCATAAAGTCCGCGCCGGCCTGAATGGTATCCGGAAAAGTAGCACCCGTAGCGTTTTGCACGCCGGGGATGATGACTTGTTCCATCCGGGCAGCCTGGGCATTGGTGGCTACGATCTGATTCAGCCGCAGGCGCTCTTCATAGACTGCCCGGGCCAGGGTGAAGGCATTCCGGGCGGCGGTATAAGCGTCTTCGTCGTACGGATCATTATTGATCAACAGGTCGATACGGGTGCTGTCAATAGCCGAGCGGAGGGTGTTCAGGTCGTCAATCATCCGCTGGTTGATGGGCTCGGTAACGGGAGCTGCCCGGGCCGCCTCCGGCGGGCCGGTACCGACGACGCCTCTGGCCCAGTCCATCAGCGTTTCCTGAATGGCGTCCGTATCACCGTCTTCCGCAGCAACGTCTGCTTTTAGCTGGGTTATCGGGTCAAGAGTCAAGGCACTGGCCGCCGGGAAAGGGTCCATGGCCCGAAGTTGCTCCAGTTGCAAAATCAACAGGATGGCTTCCCGTTTGGCTTTGTCACTGACCAGCTGCTGGGCGGCTACGCGCGCCAGCCGCCGGTGGTACAGCTTTTCGCAAATCTCCGTGACGTCCGTCAGCAGTTGTTCTCTGAAGGTGGGCATTTAATGGGTAGTGTGGGATGAGTGTGTTTGTGTCCGTCGGGCCGCCAAGGTAACGTATTTAAAGGATTGTTAAGTGTGCCGGCTACCAGCCCGCTCCTTTTTTCCTTCTTCGCACCCGCGGCCGCGCCCTTTCCACCTCCCGGCGGGTTTACTCAAACAGCACCTGGAAACTCACGTTCGGGGTAAAGCCCAGGCCCAGCCGGTCCAGTTGGTCCACGACCACCTGCTGTTCCGGCCGCTCCCCCCGCAACCGGACCAGGTAGCGGCGCTCCAGGATGTTTTGTTGGCCGTACACATTGAGCAACGATACGCCCACCCG
>JAUIIF010000412.1 GCA_030431945.1 Bacteroidia bacterium
GCCGAGTTTCTTTTCCGTTTGTCATTTAAAGTCACCGAACGTGGAGTCGACCACGTCGCCTACTGCACACCAGCGGAATCCTCGTTGGATTTTGTACCATTGCATTGCCTTTAAGGTCAGCAATCATATGGTCGAAGTAGCGATCATTGCACCGTTCTAGCTTCTTTGAGCCCTGAAGATCACAACGGCGGCATGCCATGATGGCGCAAAGGCTCAACCCCTGACACTTGAGCACCTTGAGTAAATGATAACCTGACTCGGTGTGGCGCACCGGTTCTTCGATGGTGGTCCGGTGATCTTTCAGCCAGCGGGTGGTCTGGTAAAAAGGACGCAGCACATCGCCCACCTTATCCAGGGTCCGGTTTAGCCGTCGCTCCGCCCAGCGTGCTGGCTGCCCCACGTTCATGAAACGAGCATGATGGACAAGGACGTGGCGGGAGCATAAAGACGATTGCAAACGCTGTCGTACTTTCCTGGTTGTAACAAACTGAACACGTTACGTCCGCCCGCCCGGGGGGCAGGAGCAGCGTAGCTAAACCACTTTGACTTAGGTATATTGTAGTCTGCTCCACCTTTGCTTCCTTAACCGGGCCCCGGCACCTGCGCGCCGCCGCCCTGCTGTAAATAAAAGCAACAAGCGCCCTCCCGAAAACGGAAGGACGCTTGTTGAACAGGGCCATACGCTGGTGACGCCTTTGTAGCGTTACCGCTTCATGAACCTGACGGATTGTGGCCCGGAACTGGTCATTAGTTGCGCGAAGTACATACCGGCTGGTAACATACTAATGTCGAGCTGAACGGTCGTGTTGGTTCCTCCGGCAGCGATCGTCTGCACGGAGTAAGCGACGCCGTTCATGTCGCGGACAGACACCTGGCCACCGGCCAGTTCTCCATTAAGGCTTTCCAGATCCAGGTAGATGAAACTGCCGCTAGTGGGGTTGGGCCGGGCGGTCATCTGGACGGAAGTGTGGAAGCCGTCAACTTCTACGTCGTGCGGATCGTCCAGGTTTACTTCGTCGACCCGCGTAACCGTAACAAAGTTGTCGCTGAGGTCGAAGCAGCCATCCGTGAGTGCCGTCGTTAAAGCATCGTCATCGAGGCCGGCAATAATGTCTCCAGTGTAGGAAAGGCCCCACACCCGGCATACGCCAACCCCGGCGGGACCAAAGTCGATGACCGGATTGCTGCTAACGGCAAGTAAGCGGTTGTCTTCGTCCGTAACAACGTAGGCAAAATCGTTGGCGGCAGTGGAGGTCGTCATAAACTCAATGATGGCCGTGGCGTTCTCGCCGCTGCTGGTAATCTCAATCTCTACTTCCGTTTCTCCTGCAGCGGTGGTGACCATACCGCCATCAGGGGCCTCGTAGATGACCGTGATGAAGTTGCTGGTCAGTGCGCCACACTCCGTGCTCAGCAGCGTTGTATTGATGTTTTGGTTTATGCCCACCAGGCTCATGCCCGTGTAATTGAAGCCATAAATACGGTACTCTCCGGGGCCGAAGGGTTGGAAAGGAATGATGTTGCTCGGGAGGTTGGTTGCCCGGACGCGGCCATCAGGATCCGTAACGAGGTAACGGTAATTTGGCCCGGTCACCGTGGACTCGACAACGGCAATCGGGTTATCGCCATCGGGGATACACCAAATGATGCTGTCTCCGGTACCCTCAGTCGTAATGTTGACAATGGCACCGGCGCTGATGCTGCCCGCCTGGGTGACGTCCAGGTAATCAGTAGTCAGCTCAAAGCAGTTATCTGCTAAAGCCACGCCGGTAATGTCGTCTCCGACCATCGCCGTCAGGTTGCCCGTGTAAGCCAGGCCCCAGACGCGGTAAGGACCTGCCGGCAGGGAGCCGAGGTCTACGTCGGCAGGGTCTGCGGAGACCAGTTGCACCACATTGAAGGTGTCCGTCACGATGACGGCGTACCCCGTTTGGCTGTCACTAGTCGTCGAAACGCTGATGGCACCCTCACCGTCCACGGTACAGGAAACACCATTCGCCGGCACATTATCAAAGCTGATTTCTCCGGCTTCCGGCGTATCGTTGAAAACGGTAATGAAATTATCGGAAAGGTCTACACATCCGGTGGCCAGCGGACTGGCAAGGAGCGAGAAGCCCGGCCCCGCCAGAAAGTCGCCACTGTAGCAAATGCCGTAAACGCGCAGTTCCATCAGGGGCAGGGAGGCAAAGTTGAATTCGGCACCGTCCACTACCGACAGAATTACCTGCGTGGCGGTGGTAATTACGTAGCGGTAATTCCCTTGTACCTCGCTGCTCGTGGTGGAGAAGGTAACCATTCCGTCATCGAGGTTTTCGGGGCAGAAATATACTTCTTCCGCATCGTTGCCGAGAATCATGCCACCATCGACTTCCGTTACGTTGACGGTAATGAAGGTATCACTCAGCTCGAAACAGCTGCTGGCCAGGTCGGTGGTGAAAATGTTTTGTCCGGGGCCTACCGTAAGGTTGCCGGCGTAACCCAGGCCGTAGATCAGGTACGTATCCCCCTGAGCCATGTTGAAGTTGAAGCTGTCGGAGGGAATCGAGGTGAGGGCAAAGCTGTCCTGGACAATGAGGTAAGTATAGCTGCCGGCAGTCGAGGTGTTGATAAATTGGAGGGCCGGCTCTTCGTCTACGCCGGAACACACGTCGACTTCCAGCGACCCGTCAGCGAGGCTCACGCTGCCGCCATCGGGCACTTCACGGGTAACGGTAATGAAATTGTCAGAGAGGGCAAAGCAGCCGTCCGCCAGGGTGGCGACCGCGGCATCGTCATCCACCATTGCGGTAACGGTACCGGCGTAGGCGAATCCCCATACACGGCACACGCCGGTGCCGGCGGGCTCGAAGTCGAAACTGGTACCGTCAACGAGGGCCAGGATAACGTTTTCTTCGGTTGTGACAAGGTATTGGAAATCGGTGCCGGTGGCACCGAGATTGGTAAAGTTGAGCACGTCGGCAATTCCGTCGCCGGGGCAGGTGGTCACTGCGGTTTCACCGTTGCTCAGGCTGATGGTTCCTCCCAAAACGTCTTCCCGGGTGACGGTGATGAAGTTGTCGGAGAGGTCAAAGCAGCTGGTGGCCAGCATAGCGGAGGAGGCGGTGTCCTCGGCCATGGCCAGCAAGTCTCCCTGGTAAGCGAGGCCCCAGATGCGACAGACGCCGAAGGGCGCGTTGTCAAAATCAAATACCGGGCCGTCTCCTACTTCCAGGATAACGTTTTCTTCGGTCGTGATGAGGTACGTGAAGCCGGCGCCGCTGGCGCCGCTGCTGACGACTTCCACCAAGTCAGCGATGCCGTCCATAGAGCAAACCATTACCGCTTCCTGGCCGTCGGCCGTAGCGACGGTACCTCCTTCGGGCAGTTCTTTGGTGACCGTGACGAAGTTTTCGGAAAGCGCGTAACAGCGCGTGGCGAGCGGGTCTTCTCCGGCAATGTCTCCCGGGCTGGCGGCTACAATGCCATCGTAACCCAGCCCCCAGACGCGGCATACGCCCGCAGGGAGTTGCTCGAAGTCAATCCGGTCCGTAAAGGCAACAAAGAGGACGACGTTGTTATCGTCGGTGACCAGGTAATTGAAGTTGGTCAGGCTGGTCCCGGTAGAATCGAAACGGAAAATATCGGGGAAGGCATCACCGGGACAGGCGAGAATGGCCGTCTCCCCGTCTTCGGTGCTGATTGGTCCGGTCGTCGCTGGTTCACGAACCACGGTAATGAAGTTGTCACTCAGGGCAAAACAGCCGCTGGCCAGGTCGCCGCCGTTAATGTCTGCATCGATGGGTGCGGTGATTTCACCGTAGTAGCTCAGGCCGTACACGCGGCAGGTGCCTGGTTCCACTTCGTCAAAGTCAACGGAAGCGCTGGCGGGGAAACCGAGGATGGCTCCCGTGTCGTCAGTAATCACGAAAGCAAAGTTTTCGCCTTCCGCGCCGCTGCTGACGAAGGTGAGAACATCCGGCAGACCGTCGCCAGGACAAACCGCCGCTTCCGTGGTGCCATCGTCAAGGGCTACGGTACCACCGACCGGCTGTTCCCGCGTAACGGTAATGAAGTTGTCACTCAGGGCAAAACAAGCGCTGGCGAGCGTGGCCATGGCTGCGTCGTCGCCCGTCGCTGCCAGTAAGTCTCCGGCGTAGCTGAGGCCCCACACGCGGCAGACGCCGGTGCCGGCCCCCTCAAAGTCAAAGGAATCACCATCCACAATGGCGAGGATCATATTGTTTTCGTCGGTGACCAGGTACACGAAACTGGCTTCCGTGTCGGCGTCGGTGCTGACGAAATTGACTACGTCAGCCATTCCGTCCCCGGGGCAGGTTCTGATTTCCGTTTCTCCGTCATCCGTGGCCACGGTGCCGCCGGCAGGAACCTGGCGGATGATGTTGACGAAGTTGCTGCTCAGCTCGAAGCAGTTGTCGGCCAGGGGAGTCGTCGTAACGTCAATATCTTCTCCCAGGGTAAGTTCTCCCTGGTAGGTGACCGACCAGATGCGGCAATTGCCGACACCGGCTCCTTCGAAGTTGAAGCTGCCGGTTTCGTTGAAGTCAAGCAGCACGTTGTTGGCGTCCGTGACGAGGTAAGCCACCCGTCCGCCGTCGGCACCGGTGTTGACTACGTCAACCAGGTCGTCGTTGCCATCGCCGGGGCAAGTGGTTACTTCAGTT
>JAUIIF010000413.1 GCA_030431945.1 Bacteroidia bacterium
GCTGGCTAAGGAACAAGGTTCCCTTTCGATGCTCCCCCAGGCCCTGGAAAAAAGATTGCGTGAACTGATCAATTCCCGCTACGATAAAATCTCCACGGTTTCCCTTGACATTGCTACCGAGTTGTTTCCCAAGCTGGCGGCGCCCGCAGAGATGGTTGACGTCATTCTGCAGCACAGCATCGGTTCCCGCTATCGCCTGATGGACATGGCGGCCCTTAAAGCTGCTGCTACCGACCCGGCCCTTAAAGAGAGACAGCGCACCTTTTTCCGGCAGGCCATTCTGCAGGCGGCGGACACCACCACCCTGACGGCCCTGCAACGCCTGCTCCCCTACCTTTCTTTTCTGGGGGCTAAGGAAGAGTTGCTGGCGCTGGTGGAAGCGCAAGCGCGGAAGCTGGGGGCTAACGCGTAGGCCGTTGCCCGCCGGGTTTGGCCCTGCCTCCGTGCTTTTTCTGCGCTAGCGGTGGGCGCGGACGCAGGTGCAGGCCCCGTCGGAACAAGCAAAGGGAACAGTCCGCTGGTGGACCAGCGGCAGCTGGTCGTCGAAAAAAACGGACATCCCTTACATCCTTTTAGCCCTTAATTCGTATCTATAAAAAGGCGGCCTTATCTTGCCCTGCCTGCTACCAAACTGACCACTACCTTCACCTGTTATGCTGAATAAGAACCTTGCCGGATTTTTCGCCTTCTTTCTGGGGCTTTTTGGCGTCCATCGCTTCTATCTGGGGCAGTGGTTCCGGGGTTCGTTGCAGTTTGCTGGATTCTGGGGGCTGGTGGTCCTGATTGACCAGGCCCGCGGCCCGGCGGAAGACGTATTTGGCATTCTGCTGGCCACCGTGGTCATTGCCCCCATCATCACGGCTATTGTTTTCTGGGCCACCCCAAAAGCCAAGTGGCAGGCCAAGTACGATAAAGAAGCGCTGGTGGGAGAGCAAATGACCAACTCCTTTGCGGCGCTGCCGCCCGCAGACACCAAATCTCTGAAAGCAGAAGGCATCCGGTATTACCGCACCAACGATTTTGACCTGGCGATTGAGGCATTCCTGGAGGCCGCCAATCAGGACCTGGGGGATGCCGGCACCCACTTCAACCTGGCCTGCTCTTACGCGCAGTTAGGGCAGTTTGGGGAAGCCTTACGGCACCTGGAGCTCTCCGTCACTTTCGGTCTGCCCAAACCGGAGCGTATCGAAAAACACCCTGCCCTGGCTGCCCTGCGCAAGCACTCGAGTTACGCCACCTTCAAGGAGAATAATTTTCGCCGGCTCAATCTGATCGAGCTGACTACCCCGGCCGAAAAACCCGCCCCGGAGATAGTAGAAGAGGAGGTCTTAGAAGACTTCAACCGGCCGCCAGCGGCTGACAGTAGCAAAGATGCCCGGCCTCCCGGCCCGGACCTGCTGGAGCAAATCACCCGCCTGCGGGAACTGCACGACGCGGGCGTACTGACCCAGGCAGAATACCAGACCCAAAAGGAGAAGCTGATGGGGTGATCCTACCCTGGCAGACAAGTGCGAGCGCTCGTCGGCCGAAGCGGACGCACAGCGGCCTGATGCCGTTCCGGGCTGCTCTGCGGTTGTCCGCCGAGAGGGAGTATTTGTCTACCAGTATGGGGGATGACCACGTGGACCAGGTGCGCGGGGCTGATTTTATACCTAGTCAAAGTGGTTTAGGTATATTTCGCACGAGTGCCAGTCGTTATGCACACATTGTCCGCTGCTCTACTGATTGACTTGGCAGCAGTAACTACCTTTGCCGTCATGCGATTATCTCACTTTCCGTCCGTCTGTTCATTCCTGCTGATCCTGCTCTGCCTGCTGACCCAGCCGGTGCAGGCACAGGGCCTGGCCGGAGCTAAGAACCTGGACAGGGGCCTGCTCACTCATTTTGGTTACGGACCATTCTCCAGTGCCGGGGACCTGGCTGACCGTTTCGGTAACGGCTGGTCACTGGACGGGGGAGCTACGTGGTTGCCCGCCAACAGCAACCTGGAATTTGGCTTTCGGGTACAATACGGATTTGGCACCCAGGTAAAAGAAGATGTACTGGCACAACTTCGGACCCAGGAGGGCTTCATCATCGGTAACCAGCGTGAACCGGCGGACATTCAGCTGCGGCAACGGCAGTTGTTCATCGGCCCCAGTCTGGGGTACACCTTCCGCATCGGCAATAACCAGCGGGCGGGCTTCCACCTCAAGACCAGTGCGGGCTACTTCTTTCACCGCATTCGCTTTCAAAAAGACCCGGTTCAGAATGTTCCGCAGCTCGCCCCCGAACTAGCGGTAGGTTACGACCGCCTAACCGGCGGCTTTGCCTTGCATCAGTTCGTTGGTTTCCAACAATTGGCCCTGGATCGCCGGCTGAATTTTTACCTGGGCGGCGAGCTGATGGCCGGGTTTACCAAAGCCCTCCGCAATTTCGATTACGTCACGGGGGCGCCACCGGTTGCAGATGGCCGTATGGATTTAATCCTTGGTCTGAAAGCAGGCTTGATCATCCCCTTCTATTTCGGGGAGGGGCGGGAGATTTACTATAAATAACCTTACCTGCCGGGTGTTTCACGCCCCGCATTTTCGTGCCCGTCATGCTGACCGCTCTATATTTCCTGGCTATAAATCTCTACTATCTCGGCATCCGGCTGGCCGCCCTATTCGGGGTACGGCAGGCCCAATTATGGGTAAATGGGAGAACAGCCCCTGCTCCGGAACAACAATTATCGCACCTGCGTTCGCGCCCGAAAAATGCTAAAATCCTCTGGATGCACTGTGCCAGCCTCGGAGAATGGGAACAGGGCCGCCCCGTGCTGGAAGCGCTGAAAAAGCGGCTCCCCGACCACGAAGTTGTCCTGACCTTCTTCAGCCCCAGCGGCTACGAAAGGTGCAAAGACAGTGCGGTCGCGGACTACGTCACTTACCTGCCCGCCGATGGCCCGGGCAACGCTCGAAAGTGGGTCGCCACCCTCCGGCCTGATCTGGTGATTTTCGTAAAGTACGAGTTCTGGTATTTTCACTTAAAGGCCCTGCAAAAAGCCGGAGTACCGCTCTATCTGATTGCCGCCAGCTTTCGGCCTAACCAGCCGTTTTTCCGGTCGTGGGGCGGCTGGTGGAGAGAAATGCTGAAGTGCTATACAGCAATTATGGTACAGACGCCAACGGACCGTGACTTGCTGGTCACTTCCGCCGGGCAAGCGCCCGAGCGGGTGATCGTTGCCGGAGACCCACGCATGGACCGGACCCGCCAACTCGCGGCGGCTCCGTTTACGGACCAGGCGCTCTCCTTCTTTTGCGCAGCCCCGGAGACGACAACCATTATTGCCGGGTCAGTATGGCCACAGGACGTGGCACTGTGGGCCGCAGTATGGCCTGCTTTGCCGGAGCGTTACCGACTCGTACTGGCTCCCCACCAGTTGCACGAGTCCCAAATCGCGGAATGGACCCGGAAGTTTGCCGCCGCACGGTACAGTTACTTACAAGATGGTGAGCAGCCCCGTAGCCGGGTGCTGCTCCTCGATACCATTGGGATCCTTTCGCGCTCCTACCGCTTTGGAGACTTAGCTTACGTTGGTGGAGCCTTTAAAACCGGACTGCACAATACGCTGGAACCCCTGGCTTACGGGCTTCCGGTCATATTTGGTCCGCGGCACCACAAATTCCCCGAAGCGGGGGCGGCCCTGCGGTCAGGGGGTGGGTTCAGCGTCAGTACCCCGGCAGAGCTGCAACAACTACTCCGGAAACTGGAGGATCCAACTTCCTTAGCCGCGGCGCAACTGGCCCAAACCCGCCTGGGGGAACAACTAAGCGGGGCCAGTGAGCGAACCGCAGCGGCCATTTTAGCCTTACAACCATAAAGAACAAGAGGTTTTCTCTTTTTTGCCGTCGCCCATGAAAATACTCCTGCTACACCTCACTTGTTTACTGGCAGGGTTTGTTCCCCTGAACGGCCAATCCTTTCCCCAGTTACCGGGGCTGCCCGGCAGCCCCCAGCAGGCCCTGTACGCCGCATTTGAGAAAGGAGACCTGATGGTAGCCATCAGCCCCGTAAACTGGCGCCAGGGCCTCTGCCTGGCTGCCGCCAGGCTTTCCGTGGGGCAGACCATCAGCCTGAACATCAACCTGGTGGCCAAAACGAATTATGTATTTATCGGCTCCGGTGCGACACAACGTAGTGACCTGGACTTAATCCTGCGGGACAGCACCGGCACCGTAGTAAGTGCGGACTATGACGACGACGGCACCCCCGTACTGGAATTTCAACCGGTTACCAGCGGAATGTATTCTTTACAACTCCACCTGGTAGCGGGGTTTACGCCGGATGAATTTGTTGCCGTGAGTTGCTTACGGACCGGTGGCCGCATCATCTCCGAACAAGAGTACGTTCAGACATCCGGAAGCTTCTTTGCCTCCGTTGCGGAAGTACAATCCGCCTACGCTGGCACTCAGTGGCAGGAGCGTACGGGCCAGTGGTGCTTGTTTGGTTATGCCCTTGCGGAGGGGGAAGGAGCTACACTCCGCCAATTAATGCCTGGTCCGGGTTTTACCTTATTTGCCGCTACGGGAAGCGACAATCTTAAAAACATTGACTTATATTTAGCCAACGAAAATAACCGCATCGTTGCTAAAGACAATGGCCCCGATGCATTCCCGCTG
>JAUIIF010000004.1 GCA_030431945.1 Bacteroidia bacterium
CACGGTGGCTCAGCAACGCATGAATATCGATGCCGTCCTTATTGTAGATCGCCCCTTCTACTTCAGAAACCCCGATGATTTTAACTCCGCCTTCATCCTGGCTGATCATCGCGGTGTGTGACCCCACGTTACCGAGGCCCTGAATAACCATCGTTTTGCCTTCGATCCCCGGAGTAAGCCCCAGCTTCTCCATCAGATCCTTCTGGTTACAGGCCTCCCGGATACCGTAAAAAACACCACGGCCGGTCGCTTCCGTACGGCCCCGGACACCATTTTGGTTGACGGGCTTACCCGTTACACAGCCGGCAGCATTGATATCATCCGGGTGAAAAGAGCGGTAGGTATCATAAATCCAGGCCATTTCCCGGCTACCCGTTCCGTAATCCGGAGCCGGCACGTCTACGGCCGGACCAATGAATTTACGACGGATGAGTTCCGTGGTGTACCGGCGGGTGATTTTTTCCAGGTCCGCTTCGCTGTATTCCCAGGGATTAATCTTCACTCCTCCTTTGGCACCGCCAAAGGGCACGTCCACAATGGCACATTTATAGGACATCAGCGTGGCCAGGGCAACGACTTCGTCCTGGTTAACGTGGTTGGAATAGCGAATCCCCCCTTTCGTCGGGCTGCGGTGATGGCTGTGCTGGGCCCGGTAGGCCTCAATCACTTCCACTTTACCGTCAATCTTAACGGGGAAGTGAATCTGGTAAACACCGTTACAAACCTTGATTTGTTTTAGTAAGCCCTCATCCAGGCCGGTGTGTGGTGCTGCAGCGTCAAAATAACGATTGACACTGTCGAGAAAAGAAACTTCTTTAGGCATGATCATCAATTTGGTTTTCTAAATTTGATAGGCGGCGGTCAAGTGACCACAGAAAAAAAGCAAGCCCCAGAAAAACAACCACTATAACCGCAACGACAACGTATATCTTTCCAATACTGCGCATAAAATCCGCCGGAGGAGTAACCGCAGATTGGGCACTCAGGCTAATTACGAAACAGCAAAGCAGGACAGTGGTGGTGATGCGGGCCATTGGTGCCGGGGCATTTGGTTAGGGCGGCAAAGATAGGTTGCCGGACGGGCTAATTGTAGCGGTTTAGTGCCGGAAGAAAATTGATGCCGGAAAATGATTATTCCCACGCTCCATTTTTCCCGGGGGCGCGGCCGCAGGTGCACGGCGAAGGATAACGAAGCCGGCCGGGATAAGCCGCAAACCAAGGTACCAGACGCTTAAAAAAGCTTTGCTCAGGCTGCCCTGATTTGAAGACTCTTCCTTCATCGATAAGCTCCTTGGTTTCATCGAAGCAACTTGCCGGATACCGGCAACTGCCGCACTTTAGTAACCACAAAGCAAAAGACTAGTAACATGAAAATAGCTTCCATTTCCGTTGGCAATAACCTTATTGAAACGTACAACAGCATGTGGACCGGCGTGGAGACCGTTTTCTTTAACGGTAGGCAGGTAAGCCGTCAGTTCAACTGGTTCGTCGGCATTCACGAGTTTCAGGTGCTGGCCGATGATGGGGTCAATACCGATTATTACCGCGTAGAGTTTCGATCCGATTTTGGCAGCGCCCAAATCGTCAAAACCGATATTTTCCGGAACGGCGTCTGTATTCTTGACCAAACCGGTAAGCACCATCGGTACGTTGCCTCCCTGCCTCCGGTACCCGACAACCGGCCAAGCCGCTGGCAGCGCCAGCGGACAGCCCGCCCCCTGTACCGGGAAGAAGACCTGGTCTGAACCAGTCGTATCATCATCCTGTTTTACCCCTGAGAAAAACCAACCCGCACCGCTATGCTAAAGGTAAGCCTCCCGATCGGAGACGATTTGCTCGAAATCCATCACCGCATGTGGAAGGGAAAGCACGAAATATACTGGAACGGTGAGATGAAAAGCCGCAAGGGGCAGTTTTTCACCAGCCATCACGTGTTTCGCGTACCCACCGGCTACCGGGGGGCCGAGGATGTCATTCACGTCCGGATCGGTACCGGGCTGAACGGCACTACCTATTCGGTTAAGAAAAACGACCAGGTTCTCCTGGGCACCTGGCGCGACCAGCTTACCTACAGCAAATGGCGGCGGCAGCCTCAGCCTCCGGTGCTGGACCTGAACACCCCACCCCCTGGCCGGGCGGGCGGGCAAGCCCCGCAGCCGGCAGCCACCTGGCGGGAAGAGGATCTGATCGTGTAAACCAGGAACCTGCGGCGGAAAGCAAGGCCTGCCTGCCTCCGTCCCGTTGCCTGCACCAGCGGCCGCGCCCGATAAAACTTTACGTTGTAAAACCGGCAAATCTCCGCAGGGATTTATTCTGATTTATGGTCATCTACCGCCCCGGTCAGGCTACCTTTGTCCCTCCATCAGTATCCTTCCCTCCTATGGCTGGCAGCACCTTCGGCACTCATTTTCGTATTACTACTTTTGGTGAAAGCCACGGCGTCGGCCTGGGGGTCACCATTGACGGGTGCCCGGCGGGCCTGCCCTTCGATGAAACCTTTATCCAGGCAGAACTGGCCCGGCGCAAGCCCGGCCAAAGCCGCATCGTCACCCAGCGCAAGGAGGAGGATGGCGTAAAAATCTTGTCCGGTATTTTTGCAGGAAAAACGACCGGTACCCCCATTGGCATGGTCATTTACAATCAGGACCAGCGGAGCAAGGACTACGGGCACATTTTCGATAAATTCCGCCCCAGCCATGCCGATTACACCTTCCACGCCAAGTACGGCCTGCGGGATTACCGTGGCGGCGGGCGCTCCAGCGCCCGGGAGACAGCCGCCCGCGTGGCCGCTGGTGCCGTTGCCCAATTGTTACTGCGCCATTACGGCGTTTCGATTACCAGCTACGTCAGCCAGGTCGGCTCAATTGTGGTCGACAAGCCCTACCAGGAGCTCGACCTGAGCCTTACGGAGCAGAACGACGTGCGCTGCCCCGACCCTGAAAAAGCAGCGGCGATGGAAACGGAGATTCTGGCCGTCCGCAAGGCCGGGGATACCATCGGCGGAGTCGTCACCTGCGTTGTCCGGGGCGTCCCCGCCGGCTGGGGAGAACCCGTATTTGATAAACTGCACGCCGAGCTGGGGAAGGCAATACTCAGCATCAATGCCTGTAAGGGTTTTGAATACGGGTCGGGCTTCGCCGGTGTCACGATGCGGGGCAGCCAGCATAACGATGAATTTTATACTACGGACGAAGGCACCGTCCGCACCCGGACCAACCTCAGTGGCGGAATTCAGGGCGGTATTTCCAACGGAGAGGACATCTATTTCCGGGCTGCGTTCAAGCCCGTGGCCACGATCATTCAGGACCAGTCCTCGGTCAATGAAGCAGGAGAAACCGTAACGGTTTCCGGTAAAGGCAGGCATGACCCCTGCGTCCTGCCCCGGGCCGTCCCTATCGTCGATAATATGGTCGCCCTGGTTCTGGCCGACATGATGCTGCGCAGCAGGAGTAACCAGCTGTAAGCAGAAGCTGCACCGTTGCAAATTAACTTTGGCTGGCGAAGCCCCGGCCGTCCCCAGTGTTGCGGCGGCGACTGCGCCAGCGGATGGTGCGCAGGCAGCCCTTAGCTCAGTTTCTGCAGGCACTCGTGCAGGGCTTCCCGCCAGTTGCGTGGTGTGCCAACGTACCGTCCGATCTTGCGGGTGTCCAGGACACTGTAACTTGGCCGCTTGGCGGGGGTTGGGTACTGCTCCGTACAGATGGGGTTAAGCTGGCAATCCGTTGCGGACATTTCAAAAATCGCGTGCGCGAAATCGTACCAGGAACAGACTCCGCAGTTCGAGAAATTATAGATCCCGGCAGGGGCTGCAGCGTTGACCAGCTGCAGCGCAGCTGCGGCCAGATCAGCCGCGTAAGTCGGGCTGCCTACCTGATCCGCGACAATGCCGAGTTGATCGCGCTCCGCACCGAGTCGTAACATAGTGCGGACAAAATTCTGTCCGTATTCCGCATACACCCAGCTGGTACGCAGGATATACGCATCAGGATGGTGCTTCAGCACGGTATTTTCACCTTCCAGTTTAGTCCGTGCGTACACACTCGTCCCCAGGGTACGGTCCCCCTCCTGCAAAGGACGGTTATACCCATCATCATACACGTAATCGGTACTGAAATGGACGAATCCTACCCCGGCTTCATAGCAAGCTGCGGCGAGGCGACCAGCTCCCTCAACGTTCACTTCCCGACACTTTTCGGGCTCACTTTCTGCGCGGTCTACGCCCGTATAAGCAGCGGCATTGAAGCAAACATCAGGTTTGGCCTCCGCAAAGGCTGCGCGTAATTCGGTGGGCTTGGTTATGTCCAGGGTCGACCGGCTGTAGGCAAAAATCCGTACGTTTTCCAGGGTACGGGCAGCACCAATCAGTTTTTGACCAAGCTGGCCGCCGGCGCCACAAATCATTATTCTTTTCATCGGGCGGCGAAGGTAAGGAGCGTCGCCTTAGGTCGCCAAGATTAGGGATTAAATAAGCTTGAATTAACTTATCAAGCCACTATTTCGGGGGCTGTACCGGCGAAAACGGCAGCCTGTCCCCCTTACTTCAGGGAGGAGAATACCCCGGGCCTTCCCCGGAGTCTTTACCTTAAACGGGATCAGAAAGTTATCAGGTTATTTGCAACCCGCTTACCGGCCCCAGGATAATCAAAGCCTCCTTACCTTCGTGCCCGATGACTGACCCGCAACGCCACGATGCTTACCGTAAATACTTCTACCGGCAGCTGGACAAGATTGCCGGCAACCAGGCGCACAGTGAAGTTGCCCGTGCCCTCGCCGTCCGGCGGTTGATTCTGGAATTGTTCGAACGGGCGACGGAAAAGGATCAGCTCCACTTCAGTACCAATTTTGCCCGTATCAGCTACGCAGCCCACAAGTACGGTATACCGGGTCTGCACATTTACCAGGAACGGCGCTTCCGGCAACGACGGCCGGAGAGGCTCCGGGAAGAAGAGCTGGCGGCTCACCTCACGACGGGGTTCCGGGTGGCGGTAGAATTGATCCGGGCGCTCTTTGGCGGGGCGGTCCCCGCCCCCTGGGTGGATTACCTGACGCTCCCCTACCCGATCCCTTACGTCAAGACGGCCGTGCAACAGCGTTTTGCTTCCCTCCGGGTCGTAGCCGTTGAATTTGATGAGGAGGAAAAGCTCCTCTACGTACGGGACGAGGCACAACCGGAGCAAGTGTATCCCATCCCCTACGGCGAGGATACCGTGGCTAATCCCTTTATTGCCCAGGCCATCGCCATCGTCCGGCAAATAAGCGGCCCGCCACAAATTCTTAACCTGATCAATGCCGAACTGCTCGACAACGGACAATTGCACCCCGCACAAATGGTCGTGGAGCCGGACTACTTAATTGATGTTACCGCCGTAGCCGAGTCTTTCAGCGGCACGCATCATTATCAACCCTGGACGTCCATTGCCAAGAAGCTGGTGCCGATGGACGCCGCCCTGCCCCTCGTCCGCGGTAATCTCGTCAACTATTTTCTTGATCGTTTGGTGGAAGACCCTGACGTCAGTTTTAAAGCCCTTGTAGGAAGCATTTTCCAGACCCAGCCCCTGCAACTTTGCCTGTTTGATGACCGGCAGATCAAAGACCTGATCGACCAGCTGAATAAACATTTTGTCACCCTCCAGAAATTTATCCGCCAGGAGCTGGCCGGGATTGACGTGGAACGGGAGAAAATCCTCCTCGAACCTACCTTCCTGAGCCCTACCTATGGTGTGCAGGGGCGGCTTGATTTGCTCCAGGCCGGTCAGGACCGGGATGCGCCGACCACCATCGTAGAACTTAAAACCAGTAAATACTGGAAACAGAACCGGCACGGGATCAATCAGACCAACTACATCCAGACGTTGTTGTATGACCTGATGATCAATCAGGCCCTCGGCGAAGGGGCCAACGTTCGCAGCTACATCCTGTACAGCAATGATTTTGCGGCCGGACTGAAGTACGCGCCGCCGGAGTACCAGCAAAAACTGGAAGCCATTGCTGCCCGTAACCAGCTGATGGGGGTAGAATTATTGCTCGGTCAGCTGGGCGCCAACCCCGCAGATGACCTGGAACAGAAAACCACCAGCCTGCTCAACCGGCTTCAACCGGCACGGCTGCCTGACCTGAGTGGCTTTGCCCGCAAGGACCACGACGCAGTCCTGGAGCATTACGGACAACTGGACGATCTGGAGCGCCGCTACTTTGGGGCGTACCTCGGGTTTACGGCCCGGGAACAACGGCTGGCCAAAACGGGGGAGCAGCGCCTGGAAGGCATCAACGGCCTGGCCAGCCTCTGGCTCGATGAGCGGGCCGCTAAAATTGAGCGCTTTGAATTGCTGGATGGGTTGACCTACCAAACCTACGACGAAAAAACGGCGATCCTGACCCTGGCGCGCCCCCAGGAGGATGACCGCCTGATAAAGTTTCGGCAGGGAGACATCATCGCGCTGTACACCACTCCGGAGGCCGCTGCCGGCCCGCAGGACGTTTTAGCCTCCCAGGTCCTGAAGTCCACCATCATCAGTATTGACCAGGCATCCGTCCAGCTCCGGTTGCGCAGCCAGCAGCTGAATGATTCGGTCTTCCGCAGGGGCAGGTTCTGGAGTATCGAGAAAGATGTACTCGACAGTAGTTTCCGGAACCATTATCAGGGTATGCTGACCTGGGCGGCTGCGCCCAAAGACCTCCGCCGGCGCTGGCTGGGGCTCGAAGCCCCCCGGCACTCTCCTCCATTTCCGGAGTCCATCGCCACCACCCTGACGGAGGAGCAAAACGGCATCCTGCAGCGCATTATCACGGCGCCCGACTACTTTCTGCTCTGGGGGCCTCCCGGAACCGGAAAAACCAGTCAGATGCTTCATCACCTGGTTCGGCATTTGCTGGAGAACACCCGGGAAAGCCTCCTGCTCGTCGCTTACACTAACCGGGCGGTAGATGAAATCTGTGAGAGCATTGAGCGCATTACTGGCCCTGAGGGCAATCCCTTCCGGGATTACCTGCGCATCGGCAGCCGGTACGGCGTAGACCCGCGCTTCGAAGAACAACTGCTGCAGCTTAAGAGTACCCGGATCAGCAAACGAACGGCCCTGAAGGCCCTGATTCAGGAGACGCGGGTTTTCGTCGGCACGGTCGCCAGCGTTGGCGGAAAAACGGAGCTTTTCCAGCTCAAGTCCTTCGACCGGATCATTGTGGATGAAGCCAGCCAAATTCTGGAGCCGCTCCTGGCCGGCCTGCTGCCCCGGGCCCCCCGGTCCTTACTAATCGGTGACCACCGGCAGTTGCCGGCCGTCGTCCAGCAGCAACCGCGGGCTACGCGGGTCCATGACGCCGCACTGCGGGAGATGGGGCTGAAGGACCTGGGTACCAGCCTTTTTGAACGTCTGTACCTGACGGCCCAGCGCAAGGAATGGTCCTGGGCCTACGATCAGCTCAGCCACCAGGGGCGGATGCACCAGGACATCATGGCCTTCCCGGCGGCCACCTTTTACGACGGGCAGCTTCAGGTACTCCCGGAAGGCATCCCGCATCGCCTCAGCCAGCTCCGGGGGCTCACCCTTGCACCTGCGTCCTCGCCCCTTGAAGCAACCCTGCGCCGGCAAAGGCTCGTCTTCTTACCCACGCCCCCGGACCAAAGCACGTCTGACCCAAAAGTTAACGGGCATGAGGGCCGCCTGATGGTGGATCTGATCCGCGCGTACACCAATCTCTACGCTGATTCGGACCGGCCCGTAGCGCCGGGAGATATCGGCATCATTACCCCCTACCGGGCCCAGATTGCCCACATCAGGCAGCAATTGCACCAGGCGGGGCTGCCGGCAGATCATTATCAGGTAGACACCGTGGAACGATACCAGGGGGGTGCGAAAAGGATTATTCTCATCTCCCTCTGTACCAACGAATACAGCCAGATACAGATGTTGTCCCAGATCAGCGAAGAGGGCGTCGATCGCAAATTGAACGTCGCCATGACCCGTGCCCGGGAGCACCTGGTGATTGTCGGCTGCCCCGACATTCTGCAGCAAAGCCAGGTGTACGGTGCCCTGTTAGCCTATCTGGGCAGCGGGGGGTAGCGGGGGCGCGGTCGCAGGTGCCGGCAACGGATTAGTGCAGGCCATTCGCTCCGGTGTCCGGCAACCACTTCCATTGCTCGAATAAGTAAGCATAGAAGCTGTTGACTCCTTTTTCAGTTGCAGGCTGCTCTACCTTGACTTTCGTCACTACATTAACCGGATATCCGGCGGAAGAGACGTAAAGATTTCCTTCGTTCGGCCCGCTCGTTTCGTTCAGCAGGTCCAGACAGGTTACGGTGTAGAGGTCAGGCCGGTCCAGGTAAGCCGCCGTAACCGTATCCCAAAAAGCGTAACCGGCTTCAAAAGCGACCATACTGTAGAGTTGTCCCGCCAGGGCATACAGTGGATACTGCGCGCTTTGGGGCGCAAATTTGAGGACGATTTCCGGGGTTAACATGACCAGGTTGGTGGCATTTAACGGGAACATGGTCAGGTTTAGGCCTGCGGCCAAAATTGCGCGGGTAGCGATGGGGTCCCAGTAGGCATTCCATTCCGCATTGGCGTTTGCGCCGGGTGCCAGACCGGGGTCCACGTTCCCGTAGGGCAATCCACAATTTCCTCCCTCGGGCGGCAGGGCACCGCCCATCCACAGGACCTCCCCGATACCGTGCTTGAGTTCGGGATGCACCGCCAGGGCGGTGGCCAGGGGGGTAAGCGGAGATAAAACCAGGATTTTCACCTTTGGCTTTCCCCGGTGCCCGTTCTCGGTGATGAGGTGTACCAGCATTTCCTCCGTTGTCATTGCAGTTGCCGGAAGTCGGGTTGTACTGACGTTCAGCATGGGCAACAGGTTGGCCATCATGCTGTACTGCCGGTAAACCCAGGGGAAAGCGTTTACCGCCCGGGCGGTACTGATGGTAACGGGCACGTCGACCCGTTGCATCAGCTGCAGAATTTTATTCGTTACTTCGAGGGTAGGCCTGGCGAGGCAATCAGCATTGACAATGCCGATGCCCAGCAACTCGACGTCAGCCATGGTTTCCACTAAAGCAACTGACATCAGTTCATCAACGGCACCATCCTGCAGAATGATAACGGGCGTTTTGGCAGACATGGAAAGGAATTTTCGGATGAGGTGAACGAATGCGCTCAACCTAGCCAATCATCCGGTATTCTTCAAACTTTACGGTGCGTAGCGAGAATAACCCCTGGTCTTTCAGGTATAAGTACGCGCAGCTGCTTCACTGTTTTCGGTATGGGTTACAAACTGTCAGTTCAGGGAGAGCAGGGTAAAAATGACCGTCATGTACGTCCAGAAGCACACCGCCAGTACGTGTACACAAGATTCAAAAGTTTTCCCTTTCCAGAGTTCTGAGGAGTACACAAAAAACTGAAAGACCAGCCGCAGGGCCCAGAAAATGGCCAGGCCCACGGTCAGTTTATGACCAAGCGGGGTGGTCATCAGGTCCTGCGTGGCAACCACACAAAGCCAACCGATGCCGAATACGGTCAGTGCAATAAAAATCATGTGGGTCCGCATCATCTGCCGATTCATCAGGCTGATGGGGGCCAGGTCTTTTTTCCAGTCCAGGTACCCGGGAATAAAAACATGGAGTAACGACAGGAGCATTAGCAGCCAACCGATAATTTTAAGATGGATCCACATTTTTCGTGAGCATGAAGGCGGTGATAAAGGGGTTTATTTTTTGTTCTTCCACGAGGTTGAAGGAGGCCATGGTAAAGGTGTGGTACCATTCCTCCCGCGGCAAAAAGTGAAAAGCCCCCAGGGAATAGGCCAACAGGTTGGCACGATCCCGCAGGTGCTCCGCTACAATTATTTTTCCTCCCGGCTTCAAAGCCATCCGGAGAACACTGAAAAACCGACTGCGCTCCGTCTCTTCCCTTATTTCGTGGGCGGAGAGCAATAGGAAAATCAGGTCAACGGAGTTTTCCGGCAAGGGAACTTCGCTGGTCGAGATAGCAACGGTGCCCGGGAAAGCAGCGTAGGCTTTCCGGGCCCGTTTGATGCTGATTTCGGTGTGCAGTTCCGGATCATAAAAGTCAAACACCTGGAGATTGGCCGTGGGAAAGCGTTGGGCCAGGAAAACACTGGTTTCATCAAAGCCGGCGTGAATATTCACGATTTCCCGGGGGGTACCCTGCTCGCCCAGCCAATCGAGGGTATAGAGGTTGGACTGGTCATAAACGTACCAGGACACCAACAGGGAAACAATGGTAGTGGCCAGTACGGCAAAGACCAGGCAAACCCCGATGACGAGCCACCAGCCGCCCAGCCAACTCGCCAGCAGCAGGCCGACCGCTGCCCCGACGACCGCCAGGGCGTAAAAATGCCAGTTAAATCGGAGAATATTGGTTACGCCCTGGAATTGATGCCTCATGGTTGCCATTGCTCAATAACGCCTTTTTTCCAATGATAAGGAATATCCTGCACCACAAAGGCACTGCACAAGGCCGGGTGCCCCAGGCCCTTGCGTTCAAACCAGGGCATGGTACAGTGCTCAACCGTTACCGGCCGTGGTTTCCAGTTCTGCCGTACCCCTTGTACCATCAGGACCCTCTGCCCCGCAGCGTCATAGGTAAAGGTAAAAGGTAACGGTCCGGCAAAAAAACGCGCGTCCTTCCAACTACCAAAACAGGATGATTGGGGCAAAGCAGGGTTTTCATCGTAGCGGATGGTTACGCTGAACCCCTGGTCGGCGCTGGTGACCCGGTAGCTCTTTTCCGTTTTTTCCTGTTCTACCCCGATGCGTTGGTAGTTATAATGAGTCATCAGATTACCCATGATTTCCATCCGGCGGCTGTCGGTCTGAGACTCCAGGATGTAAAGGCCCCGCAACCGCTTCCCTTTTTTATTGACGTAATGGACAAAAATGCGGTAGCCCGCCAGAAAGAAATCCTGCCCCAACCAGGCGGGCATTCCCGTTGGCCGCAACGCTTGCGTCTGCACCATCGCCACGGCAATGAAACCATAGCCGTTCTGCAGCCCATCCACGGTAAAGGGTGGCGGTAATAAAGGGGTAAGCATTTCGCGGGGAACGGCGTAGGTAAGGACCAAAGACTGCTCAAAATGGGCCGTAACGCCAAAAGGATGCCGTTTAAGCGGATGCATGCTGCGGAGTTTGAAAACCGTGAACGTAGATCAGCCCGCAAAAGAAGAGGGCAAAAACGGGGTTGAAGTAGCCCCAGAGTAATAAGTCGGGCACCAGGAGACTTTCGACCGTATTCATCGTCAAAATAATCAGGATTTGCACAACGGCGGTTGGCCTGCGGTAGCGATCCATCAGAATCCAAATCGCTACTGCGATTTCGGACAGGCCGATGATTATGGTCAGGGGCCGGGCGTAGTCCGGACCAAGAATGCCGGCCACGATTTCCGTATGCCGGGGCACCAGGTGCAGCACCTTGGCGAACAATCCATTCAGTAGCCAGACGAGGGAAATAAAGTATTTGATGTTCGTTGTTTCAGGTTAAAGAAAAGGCAGTTCCGCAGGGAGGCTACTACCGCCGGCGGTAACCTTCTACCAGCTGGACTACCTTGCCGTAGTTCAACAGCCCTTCGTGGATGCCCTGGGCCTTGAGGTAAGCATCATAGGTAGCATCCCGGATAACCGGAGCGATGTCCTGATACAACTCCGCATTATCGTAAATGGCTTGCAGGTCGTTGCGGATACCGGGGGCCAAATTACCGGCCCGCCATTCCCAGTAGGCTTCGGGTTCCTGCTGGCGGAGCTTACCGGCGATGCGCCGCCAGTAGGCTAATTTGAAGGCGTAAGCGGGCGCCGGGTCCTTCACTTGCTGTCCGGCCATCCAGGCCCAGAACGTACACGTTCCTTCATCCCCGAAACCGTAGGCGTGGGCCATTTCGTGGGCGGCCACCGGTATTTTCTGCAAAGGATGCAAGCCTGCATCAATATTACCTTCACCTACCCACGGCCAGTACACCCCGGCAGTGCTGAGGTGCAGCAGGAGGCCCCGGGGCCGAAGCTCCCGCACCCGGGGCCGGCCGGCCGGGTAATAGCCCTGCTGGCGCAGGGCGGTTTCCAGGGCTGGCCGCACGGTACTTTCAAGGTCAGGAAAAAAGCTGGCGTCCAGGGCCGTGGTATCGGCGGTGATCCGACGGCGCAACTCCGCCAGCTCCGCCGCTTCAGCATAGACGCGCTCCCGAAGTTCGGGGAGCGAGGGCTGGTACAAATCAAAACCGATCACTTCATTCACTTCCTGCCTGCCGTAATTGAACCCCCAGCCCAGCAGGAAAACACTGACCAGAAGGGCGATTGCATTGATGAGCTTACGACCCTGCGCTTTCCAACTTTCCCGGAACCTGCGGCCGCGCCAAATTTGCCATCCCCACCGTAAAATCCAGCCGGCAACCAGAAGCCAGAAAAGGTAAAATAGCGGAAACGGCAGACGGGGTAACAAAACATCCCACCCCTCGCGGAAGACAACGAACAGCCGGCGACTGTACCAGTTTTCAATAATCCGGGCGGGTAACAGCAACCGGAAGAACAGCACGACCGCCAATAAAACCACTGGCCACCAGCCGGAAAAAGTCACATTTTTGTTTGGGTTGTTGTCGCTTTGCGTCAATTGGTGAATGGATTTTGTTTCCCTATTCAACCTTCAATTAGTCATGATGTTGTATTGGCGTGCAGATCGCACGGAGAACTTAAATCATAAACTATGGCTTTCCAGCTAACTGATGCAAACTACAAAGAAAACGTCCTCGACAAAAAAGGCGTTGCCGTTGTCGATTTTTGGGCAGAATGGTGTGGCCCCTGCCGCATGATCGGTCCCGTAATTGAAGAACTCGCTACCGAATATGACGGTAAGGCCCTGGTGGCTAAGGTGGACGTAGACGAAAATGCAGAGCTGAGTCAGCAGTACGGTGTCCGCTCCATCCCTACCATTCTTATCCTCAAGGACGGGCAGGTAGTGGACAAGCACGTCGGCGTAACGACCAAGCAGGCTCTCGTAGAAAAAATCGAAAAGCAGCTCGCTACGGCTTAGCCCCTACCGGTATAAAAATATAAGCCCCGTCGCCCCTGGTTGGTGACGGGGCTTTTTTTTGGCGCGGACGCAGGTGCCGGGGAAGAATAAAGGAGCGCCGCAAGCCGGTAAACCAAGCTCCCGTACCACTCCGGCTTAGGTATATTCATTGTCTAGCAGTGTGTTCATTGTCCGTTACCACAATTCCCACCTCCGCATTTCTCCGCCACTCCGCTTCTCCGCGAGAAAACCGGTACCACGGTATCGCGTCTGATTCCGGGCCTAACGCATCCTATTTTTCACCTCTCCCCCGGTCCCTCCATAAAACGCTCCGCTGGTAAGGGAGGACACCTTGGCGATGACTACTGCAGAAAACGACTGGCCTTGGGGCAGTAGCTGGATTTGCCGGCAAATTCACGCTCCGATATGCGTCTGCCCTGCCCCTCACCGCTCTGCCAACGAGCCCCCCGGGCATTATCTCCGCAAAGGTGCCCACACCGTAGGCATTTTCCGCCAAAGCCGTTACCTTTCCCACATGATGAAGTACCTGACCGTATTACTAATCCCTCTCCTGTTGCCGGCCTGCGGCCCGGCCACGGAAAAATCTGCCGACGGCACCGTCACCGAAAAAGCTACCTATCGGGCACCAGCCACAGTGTATCCGGGCCGGGAATGGGCCCGGGAAAGGCCGGAAAACGTCGGCATCGACACCACCGTACTCGCTAATGCCCTGACCTTCCTGGGCACCCACTGCAAAAGTGACGGCCTGGAGGAAGTGATGGTCATCCGCCACGGACGGCTGGTGTGGGCGGGTGACAGCATTGCCAAGGTGCACGACATTTGGTCCTGCACCAAATCCTTCGTCTCCACGGCCGCCGGACTCCTGGAAGCAGAGGGTAAAATTTCGCTCGATCAACCCGTCGCGGACCATGAGCCGTCGCTGGCAACACAATACCCCAACGCCACCTATGCCCATTTTCTGACCATGACCAGTGGGTACGATGCCGCCGGCCCTAACCGGTGGGGCGAAGACAGCCAGGACTGGTCTGCCACGCCCTTTCAGCCCACTACCCCACTCTTCCCTCCCGGAAGCGCCTTTGCGTACTGGGACGAGGCCATGATCATGCTCGGGCGCGCCCTGACCAACGCTGCCGGCACCTCCCTGGAAAATTACCTGGCCGAAACCCTGATGTATCCCATCGGCATTAAGGACTGGACGTGGTGGAACGAGGAAGCCCTCCCCGACGGCACCCCCATTAATTACGGAGGAACGGGCATCAAAATGTGTGCCCTGGATCAGGCCAGGTTTGGCCTCCTCTTCTTAAACGACGGCATCTGGGAAGACCAGCAGATCCTGCCCGAAAGCTGGTCGGCCGTCGCAACGGTCAACCAGGTACCAAAGGGTCTCGACCTGGCAGCGACGGACCGCAACGACCTCGACGGTCGGGGTACGTACGGCTACAACTGGTGGGTCATCAATAAAGCGGAAGGCGCCTCCCCGGTAGACGCCTACTACACCAGTGGCCTGAACCACAACGTCTGCCTCGTTGTACCGGAATGGGATATGGTCATTGTCCGCATGGGTATGGACGGTAACCCGGAGTACGGTAAGCACCTCCTGTACTCCGAACTGCTGCAAAGATTGGCACCGGGAATCGCGGTGGGTGCGCAGTAGGCCGCCGAACCAGGTACTACCTGATCACCACACGCAGCGGGAAACCTTTGAAAATCCGTTTCCAGAATGCGGAGTACCAACTTCAGTAAGGGTCTTCGTTACCACCGTCGCCAGGTCTCCGCCACCGCCAGACCACCGGCCAGTAGTGTCCCCGGCAAGCCGGGAACAACAGCTAGCACCAGGGCCGCCAGGAACAGCACAGTGACGAAGTTCCCCAGGAAGGAGATACGGTCGGGGTGCAACCCCAGTCCGGCAAGCAGCAGCAGGCCAAAACCCATGGCCAGTGGCAGGCTGGGCAGGCCAAGCCACACGACCACCCCTACCAGCAGCGCGATGTACGCCAGCCGCCAGCCCGGGTGGAAGTCAGGTGCGCAGTCAAAGCCCGTTGGGGGTGGTTTGGTACCGGCAATTATCCGGCGGTTGTAAGTAATCAGCCAGTACCATGGCTTAAACAGGGTAAGCAGCAGGCGGCTGCGGACTAAGGGTTTCAGGTGCGGCAAAGCATTGCCAATAACGGTCGTCATGGCCTCCAGACCGTAGCGTATTTCTCCGGTGCGGAGGTTAATCAGGGGTATTTCGTGGCGGCCACGATCGAGGTCCAAGGCCGGAACTTCATCCGTCTTTAAGGTACTGAAAGCCCGGCGATCACTCCAGTCAAGAGTCCTAAAAACACCGGTATACCCCTTACACATCGGGCAGGCATCATCGTAGATAAAAGTGTGGGTAGCCATGTCGTTCAGAGTTGATGACACAACAAAGATAGTCCTCACTCCACAAACTTTCATTTTTTTCTGAAAGTTTTGAATATTTTATTTCAGCCACCGCTCCAGCGCGTCCATAAGCCGCTGCTTATCCGCAGCGGTCATGTTGGCAATGCGGGCATCGCCGTGCGATTTTCCTTCCATGACGAACCATTCGGCATCGACTTTTGCAGACGGCGGAACGGCGGTGGCCGTCCACGCGTCGTTGGCACCGTAGATGTAGGCGAATTGGTTTCCGTTCTTTTTCAGCCAGCGGTTTACTTTTTTGAGGAGTTCACCGTTGAATGCAGTAGTAAGCGGTTTGGGGAAAAGGACCGCCATTACGTTCCGATCCGTAGGCAGATCCACCAACAAGTCTTTGAAATCGCTGGTCCGGTAGCCGTAATACCCCATTTGGGTGGCTGCTTGGTAGTAGTGTGCATAGTAGTAATCGATCAACTGGTCGCTGAACAGGTTGATGCCGGCAGTTTCCAGAAAATACACCAGGGCATCTTCGAGGGAGGCGCTTTCATCGGGAATGGCGGTACAGTCACCGCCCCACTGCCAAAAGGCAAACGGGTATTCCAGCACCCCCAGCTCAAAGGCTTCTCCCAGGGTTTTGTAGGTGTACTCGTCCTTGCTACCCAAATTATAAAACCGCAGAAGCGGCAAGACCTGATCCCGGTTGGCCAATAACCTTATTTGCAGTGCCCTGATGCTGGCCCGGCAGGCGGGGGTGCCGACATTGTCCAGAAAGTCATAAATCCGCTGCTCTTCGTATTCCTGGTTGATGGGGGCTACGTAGGGCACGCTGGCCGCTACGTCTTCCGGAAAGAAATAGCGGTAGAAGACGGTCGTTGCGCCCCCCTTACTGATCCCGGTACTGACCCATTTTTCCGGGTAGAGTTCCGTAAACAGTTCACGTAGGTGGTGATAATCCGCCGTCGCCTGCTCCAGGTTGAGGAAGGTAAAATCGGCGGTATCCGGCTGGCTTTCACCGAAGTACCGGTGCTCGACGCGGAGTTGGTTGGCGTTGAGTAAAGCAGACAGTTCGTAGTAGCGGGGCCGGCCGGCCGTGTATCCCTCAGTCACCAGTACGGTGGGCCGGTCCGCTCCGCGGTGGGTCAGGAAAACCTTTTGCTGAAAGAAGCCCCTGGTGGTATCCTGGTGGTCCAGCGGCTGCCGGAAAAACAGTTCGTAGACCGGCTGTCCGTCTGCTCCGGGCAGCCTTTTGGCCTGCTGCAAGTCGGGCAATTGGAGCAGGCGTTGCTCCAGGTCGGTTTGGGCGCGGACGCTGGTGCAACAGCAAAGCAGCAGGGCAAGAAGGGTCAGGTGGGCGGAGCGGAGGGGGAACATACGGGTTGCGGGTTGCGGGTTGCGGGTTACGGGTTGCGGGTTGCGGGTGGCGGGTTGCAAATGTAACAACAAGCGCGGCTGCGGATACAAGAGAAGCGTCAGTACGGCGGATAGCCCACCAACCTTTCTCTTGCACCTGCGGCCGCGCCTATTGTGCTCCGTGCTTTGCCTTGCGGCAATTAGTTGATGACGATCCGTTTGGTGATGCTGCGGCCCGTCTCCGTCCGGATGCCGTAGAGATACATACCCGCCGGCAGGTTTGCCACGTCAATGGTTTCCTGGTAGGCTCCGGCCGGCTGGCGGCCCTTATTTACTTGTCTCAGTTGACGGCCCATCATATCGTACAGTTGTACGCTGACTTCCCGCCCCTGATCGAGGGAATAGGAAACGGTAAATTGGTCCCTTGCCGGATTGGGGAAAGCATCATACAGCTGGGTGCTGAGGTCTTCAGCGCTCCCGATACTGACGACGCCATCATCCTCGAACATAAGGATGGAGAAGTCGAGGTCGACCCCAAATGGCGTTACGTTTCCGCCGTTGATGGTGAAGGCCTGCCCACCGGGATACGGATTACCGTTAAAGCCATTGATATTACCCGTGGCATCATTGGTAGCCGTTAAGGAAAAAGAATAGGTCTCCCCTTCCAGGACGTTAAAACCCTGCGCCAGGGGGATCAGGTGGTCACCGCTTCCTGAGATGGTACTGACCTGACTGTAATCCGCGCCCCGGGTGTCACTGCCAAGATTCAAATCCAGGCGCATTTCCGTAAGGTTAGCCTCAACGGTACTGAAGCGGATGTGCGAGATGCGGCCATTCTTCGGTGCCGTGAAACTTTGCCCCACCGTGATGGCCGAACTGCTGTTGGCAAAAGAATTAGCCGTTGGCTGGTCAATAAGGTTAATGGGTCTTACTATCGTCACCCCGAATTTCATATCGAAGCTAGCCGGAAGCAATACATTACTTCCAAAAATTTCAATGTTCGTACCTCCAGCGTAGGGGTTCGTGTTATTTACCTGTACCCTGGTCCTTTCATTGGTGTTGGCCGTCGTCTTCAACAAAAAGCCGTACTGCACACTATCGGTCACCAAAAAAGGCGTTTCCAGTTCGATGGTTGTCTCCCCTACCCTGGGGTTCAGAATTAACTGGCGGTACAGTGGCATTCCGTTAATACTATCGACGGATACAATATCAAAGAACAGGGTGTCATCATCAACTTGGGTAAATTCTATCGACACTTCAGTAAGGGCCCCGGTGGCACAGGCGGTAAATACCTGACCAATGCCTTTATCCTGCAAGAAAAAGGTTTGGGTAGCAGCTCCCTGAAATTGGGTGCAGGCATCGGGAACGATGCCGAGGGAAAAGGTAAGATCTGCCCCAGGGTCCTCAAAGTTCCCGTTAGTCAGGCGGAAAACGTTACCGCCAGGTAAGATGTCACCATCATTTGCGTTAAAGTTAACGGCCGCTCCCTTAAAGCTGAAGGCATATTGTTCTCCGTCCAGCACAGAAAAAGGGCGATGTAGCAGAATGGACACTTCGCCGGCTCCGCCAAAGTAGACCAACTGGGTGTCCAGTGCTGACAACCGATCGGCCGCATTAAACAGTTCCAGGGTAAGCACCTTCCCTACTGAATCCCGAAGAGAAACGGTGATTTCGGTCACGACACCGTCTCCACAGGCGGTAAATGTCTGACCAACACTTTGCGTTGCATTCAGGTCAGCAAAGCTATTGATAGTGGGTTGGTTCAGGAAGCACGGTTGTGCCAGTAACCCTGCCGATAAGAACAGGAGGGTGAAAGTGAAAAAAGGAGTAAAAGTGAATTTCATACAGAGTTAATTCAGAGTGAATAAATGGAAGGCAGAGCTGGCCTTCGTGTGTTGTCTTAGTCAATAGTAGCTGGAGGCAGGGACAGGTTCCCCCTTGTTGGCGCAAATCAAGTAATTATACCTACCCAGACAGGTGAATTTTCCTGTACTACTTCCTCAGGCACCTTCTAAGCTATGCTGTCAGACGAATTTCACCAACCGTCAACCACCAGAATGTGCTGAACGGTCACATTTTTGTTCTTAACGGCAGGGCAATGGTCTTTCCTTCAGCGTTTCCTTACCTGACTTAAGTACTATCTTCCCCCACCTAAAGTATTCGTATCATGCCTGTCCGCGCCGCCCAGGTTTCCACCGGCGATACCTTTTTCAGTTTTGCTAAAAACCTCCTCGGCGCCATCGTCTGGGCCAGTGCCCTGGTTTTTGGCTTGTACATCCTGGTATTTTACGCCCTGGCCTACGTGTCCGGGGATACGGCGCAGTGGAACAAGGTGCTGCCGGGCCTGTACGATGCGGAGAATACCGGCTCCACGGCGGGTATTGCCATCCATTTTCTCGCTGGAGGAATTATTTTGATACTGGGGTGTTTACAATTATTGCCTTTTGTGCGGGAACGGTACCCGATCATCCACAGGGCATCCGGGCGGGTCTACGTGCTGGCGTGTTTGCTGGCCGCCGCTGGCGGGCTGGTCTTCATTGCCCTGAAGGGCACCATTGGCGGACGGGTGATGGACATCGGCTTTACCGGCTACGGCCTGCTCATGGGGCTGGCGGCTGTGCAGACGGCCCGCTTCGCCCGGCAGAAAGATTTTACGCGCCACCGGGCCTGGGCCCTCCGGCTTTTCGCCCTGGCCATCGGTTCCTGGTTGTACCGGATGGACTATGGCTTCTACATCGGGTTCGGCGGCAGGAGTGGCCATACCGAAGATTTCCGGGGCTGGTTTGATTACTTCATGGATTTCTGGTTCTACCTTCCCAACCTGGTGGTCGTTGAAATCATTCTGGCCGAGTACCGCATCTTTACCCGTCCCGGGGTTAAAATAGCGGGAGGAATCGTGCTCCTCCTCGCCTGCGCCTTTTTACTCTTCGCCAGTTTCTTCTTCATCCGGGACTACTGGGGCCCGGGGATCGTGGGCGGACTTTAACGGGCGCGGCCGCAGGTGCAGAGAAAAGTTGTCCGGCAGGGGAAATCAATTATCCGTTGCTCCCTGAGGTATCCGTCAACGATTGCACTGGTTCGATCTCCGGGGGCGGTAACTTGTTTACTGAATCAAGCTTTACGGTGTCCGCTTTTTCGGCAGCCCCCCGTTGGTTCGGGACCAAAAGCCGCGCTTCCTCCGGCGGAAGTTCGCTACTCGCCACACAGGTAAATTCCGGGATGGTGTAGGTAAAATCAGTAAGCAGCGGCGTGCGCCACAGGCTGAGGTCGGCAAAGACTCTCGCGACGATCGGCAGGGCCGTATTGCTCCCCGAACCCAGCCGGGTGGATTTGAAGTGGACTCGTTTATCCAGGGTGCCCACCCAGGCTCCGACCGTCACTTCAGGAGAGCTGGCAATGAACCAGCCATCGGCATTCTGCTGGGTTGTCCCGGTTTTGCCGATGATATTGTAGGGAATCGAGTACGCATTGATGCGGGCCGCACTCCCTTCCGTCAGTACCGCACGCATCATTTTACGCACTTGCTGAAACGATTCCGGCGCTTCGCGCCGGGTGACGTTGGTAGTAGGTCTTGCGTAGATTTCCTGGCCGTTTTCGTCTTCGATCCGGACGATGGAATAGGGCGTGACCGCTCCGCCACCGTTCGCAATGAAGGCGAACGCCCCCACCATTTCCTGCAGGGTAAGTTCCGGCGTCCCCAACACGATGGAAGGCACCTTTGGTATTTCGCTGCTGATCCCGGCCCGTTGCGCCAGGCTGATCACCCGGTCAATGCCCGTGGCAAGCATTACTTCTGCAGACACCGTATTCACCGAGTTGGCCAGCGCGCCCCACATCGAGTAGCTCCCGGTATAGCGGCCATCAGCATTCCGGGGGGTCCACCCCTCATAACGGCTGTACGTACGGCGTTCGTTTGCATAGAAATCACACGGTGAAAGACCTTTTTGCAGGCCAGCCAGATAGACAATTGGCTTGAAGACCGAGCCCACCTGCCGCGGCAGCTGAATCTGGTTGTACTGACTGTAGTCGTAGTCATTGCCCCCAACGTAGGCAAGGATTCGACCCGACCGGTTGTCCAGCGCAAGAACCCCGGAATGCAGACGGGTCAGCTCGTGGATGATGTAGTCCCGAAAGTTCATTTCAACCGTCTTGAAGCCATCCCAGGTCCAGATCATCTTTTCTCCGGCAGACTTGAATTTAGCCTCAATTTCGGCGTTCGTCAATCCCCGGGCCCTCAGGTCTTTGGCGTATTGGTCCTGCCACATAAGCTTCTGCAGGAAACTATCGCGGGTGATCCCTTCCAGCGTTACGTCCCAGTTACCATCAAAGACCTGCTGCAGCCGGCGCATATTACCCTCCTGCGCTTTTTCTACGGATTGCTGGATGGCAGGATACAAAGAAGTATAGATTTTTAATCCGTCACTGTCGAGATCGTAGACCGATCCGTCCGGCTTTGGGTTTTTCGCCGCCCAGGTCTCAAATTCCTCCCGAAGAAATACTTTGTAGTATGCGGCGTAGGTGGCGGTAAACTTCGGGGGCTGGTAGTTAAGCTTCAGGGGGCTCTCCTTAGCCTTCGAATAGGCGTCTTCGGTTATTTTTCCGTACTTGTACATTTGGCTCAAAACGATATTTCGCCGGGCCAGGGCGCGTTCCGGGTTCCGGCGTGGGTTGTAAGCATTCGGGGCCTGCAGCAACCCCACCAGCAGGGCGGCTTCGCTTAGCTCCAGTTGCAGCGGCGGTTTGTTCAGAAAGCGCTGGGAGGCCTTTTCCAGTCCGAAAAGGTTCTCGCCAAACATCACCGTATTAAGGTACAACAGCAATATTTCGTCTTTACTGTACACCTTTTCCATACGCCGGGCGATGAACATTTCCCTGATTTTGTTAATCGGGGTAGACAGAAAGAATCGTTTTTTGCGGCCAAAAGCATTCTTGGCTAATTGTTGGGTAATGGTGCTGCCGCCGCCGCTGCTGGCGTCCGCCAGGAGGATGGATTTAAACAGCACGCGGCCGAGGCTGCGGTAATCAATACCATTATGCTCGTAAAAGCGAATGTCCTCCACGGCAACGAGGGCATCCCGTAATACCTGGTTTACCTCTGCCGAATCCACGTTGGATCGATTCTGGAGATAAAAGCTCCCCATTACCTCTTTGTTAGCCCCGTAGATCGTGGTGGCCACCGGATTCCGCAGGTGGCGGAGTGAATCCGTAGAGGGTAACCGGCCGAACAAGCCCAGCCAGATGCTCAAAATGAGCAAGAGTAAGCTCACCAAGCTTCCGCAAAATAAGTAAAAGATCGTTCTTATTTTATGTTGGAGCATCCAGTTACCGGTGGACCGAAGTGCGTTAAGAAGCTTGGTCATAGTATTTTTTATGAACATGCAGAAAGAATGCTGTAGCGTAATGAAACTGAAAGAAAACGCCTACCGATACGGTGGCCCTGACACCCAGCCTACGATTGACTCACGCTTTCCCCTGGTGATCGGGGTAACACGGTGAATGATAAAGGATGGAAAGATGACGATCGTCCCCCGCTCCCGCGGGGCGGTGACAATTTCCTGGTTGACCATAAATTGCAGATCGCCCCCATCGTAGTCAGCGGGGTCAGATAGTTGAATCGTCATGCTCAATTTACGGATGGAGCTTTCCCCGGCCCCGAAATCCAGGTGCCAATCAAAGAAGTCACCTTCGACGTACCTGGCCAGCTGCAGCTCCTCGTGAAAGCCCAGCAGATCAAACCAGAAGCGCTCATTATTACACTTGATGGCCAGCCCCGCCAGTTTATCGTAAATCCACTTGTGTTGCGGCCGGTCGTCAATCCACATAACTGAGCTTTTCCTCAGGTCATCCTTGTATTCTTCCGAACCGGAAACAGTGGCCTTGATCGTTGCTTCTTCCGTCCACAGGCCTTGGATCTGCTGGATCTCATGGGGAAGGAAAAGCCCCTGGAAATAAACGAATTCCACGAAGTTATGCTTCAGCGGCAGACCGAAAGGATAATTAATGGGCATGGGTTCTGATTTTCGGGTAATGTAAACCATTTATTTTTGGCAAATTGCTTATCCATAAGGTTACCCTGGTAATTCGCCCAGCAGTACAGGCCGACGGCCAATGCCCCCCAACCATTTGTTTGCACCTGCGGCCGCGCCAAAAAAACCATGATGTATTCGCGCTAAGAAGTCCTATTTTGGCCAGCACACTAAATTTCTGCAACGCCCCCTTAGCACGCTGCCCATGACTCCGCTAGCCAAAACATTCAATCTCCTGATCTTGATCAGTGCCGGTAGCGCGATTTTCCTGGAGCAGTCCGGCCTCCGCACGGGATACTTACTGGTGAAGCCCTTAACGACGGTCCTGATTATCGTCCTGGCCCTGCTGGCAGCCGGACCGGGGGCGAGCCGGTACCGGTGGCTGACGCTGTCGGCACTTGTTTGCTGTCTTACCGGTGACGTATTACTCCTCGACAGCCAATACTTTATTCTCGGCCTGGCGGCTTTTCTGGTTGCCCACCTGCTTTTCATTTTCAGTTTTGTGGCCCTGGATAGGTTCAGTTGGGACTGGCGGCCGCTGGCCCCACTACTGATATTCGGTCTCGGCTATTACGGATATCTATACCCTCATCTCCAGGGATTAGCGATTCCCGTATTTTTCTACTTCCTTTTCATTGTAGTAATGGTCTGGCAAGGGGTAGGCCTCTATTACCGGACACCGGAATGGCCCTACCGGCTGATCGCTGCCGGAGCCATACTTTTCCTTTTGTCAGATGCCGTGCTGGCCTTTAATAAATTCGTGCTGGCTTTTTCCTGGTCCGGAATCCTGGTGCTGACGACCTACTGGCTGGCCGTTGCGCTGCTGGCCAACGCCAGCATCTACCTCACCCAACGCAGAGATAACGCAGCAGCCTGAGTAAGGGGCGCGGCCGCAGGTGCCGGCCTGCTGGTAAAAGTAGCCGGGTTAAGTTTCCACCATCAGTTAAGCTCTACAAACTGTACCGGTTCCCCACTTCCTCCAGCGGCAGACAGCCGTTGTAGCCTCCGGGGATCGGGTCATAGGTAAGCACTTCCGTACCTACCTTCTCGGAGGTGGTGTACGCCCAGATGGCCATAGACTTCAGGGAACGGTAAAAGCCTACCGGCTTTTGCTCACCAACGGCAGTACCCCATACGCCCCCGTTAAAGGTGGGGGAAGCCGCTTCAGCCTCCAGCATGAGCTTTTTACGGTCCTCCTCGTTCAGCTCCGCGAATGGCTTGCCGTAGCTGGCGGTGCAGTCGGCGTTGAACTTGGCGATGTCCGCCCGGACGGCCTGTTGGCCGGCCTCGTCGTAGGTATGCGCCCAGATTTTGTCCATGAACATGTCGGCTTTCACGTCCAGTGCCCCCGGGGTGTCGGTGGTCGGCAACAGCGTATCGACAAAGGAGGCGACGAATACGGCTTCGTCATCGGACAGGAATTCAGGTGTCCAGTCCAGGCGGGGTTCCGCCTGGCAGGATTGCAGCAAAGCCAGGAGGGAGGGCGCCGCCAGGGAGGCGCCGGCCAGGAATCCGGTTTTACGGAGTGCTTCTCTTCTGTTCATGGCTTAAAGGTTTCTTTTGTTGAGTTCGGAGACGGCGTGATCGGCTGCACGGGCGGTTAAGGCCATGTAGGTCAGCGAGGGGTTCACGCAGGAAGAGGAGGTCATACAGGCACCGTCCGTGACGAAAACATTCTTCGCAGCGTGCACCTGATTGAAGCCATTCAGGACCGAAGTTTTCGGGTCCCGGCCCATCCGGGCGGTCCCCATTTCGTGGATTCCGTAGCCGGGGGGGTGTTGGTTATCGAAGCCCATGACGTCCTTCAGGCCGGCTTTTTCGAGCATTTCCACCGCATCGATCTGGATTTGCCGGTTCAGGGCCAGCTCATTTTCCTTGAATTCGGCGTCAATGGAAAGGGTTGGTTGTCCCCATTTATCCAGGACGTCGTGGTTGAGCGTCACCTTGTTTTCGTGATAGGGTAAACATTCGGCAAAGCCGGTAATAAAGAATTCCCAGGATCCGGGTTGCACCAACTGGGCTTTCAGGTCAGCGCCGACCGCCGGCAGATTCGCCGGGTTGCTGCCGCGTCCGCCACCACCCTGGAAGCCGAAGCCGCGGACGAACTTGTCGGACTGCGGTCCGTCCTGCAGGTTTACGTACCGCGGGATGTAGATGCCGTTCGGGCGCCGGCCTTTGTAGTACTTGTCGTCAAAGCCTTCCACCTTACCCATGGCACCGACCCGGTAGGTATGGTCCATTAAGTTGTGCCCGAGTTCTCCGCTGTCATTACCCAGGCCGTTTTCAAAACGGCTGGAGGTTGAATTCAGCAGAATCTGCGTAGACCCCAGTGCGGAAGCATTGCAGAAGATGATCCTGGCGTTGTAGACGATGTCTTCGTTGGTTTCAGCATCGATAATCCGGACTCCCGTAGCCTGCCCTTTCTGGTCATCATACACGATGGATTGGACAATGGAATACGGGCGAATGGTCAAATTGCCCGTGGCGTTAGCCGCCGGCAGGGTTACGGCGTTGCTGCTGAAGTAAGCACCGTACGGGCAGCCCCGGCTGCACCGGTTGCGGTACTGACACTTACCGCGCCCATTCAGCGGTTCCGTCAGGTGCGCCACCCGGCCGATGATCATGTTACGACCGGGGAAACTTTCCTCGATGCGGGCTTTCACGTGTTTTTCCACGCAATTCAGTTCCATCGGCGGCAAAAAGTGGCTGTCGGGAAGCTGGGGTAAGCCCAGGGCTTCGCCACTGATTCCCGCAAACTTTTCCACGTAGGTATACCAGGGGGCAATGTCTGCGTAGCGAATGGGCCAATCCACGCCGTTACCGTCTTTGGCGTTGGCCTCGAAGTCGAGGTCGCTCCAGCGGTAGGTCTGTTTGCCCCAGAGCAAGGAACGCCCGCCCATCTGATGGCCACGTACCCAGAGAAATGGCTTCACCTCCGTGTACGGGTTCTCCTCGTCATTAGCCCAAAAATGCTCGGTATCCTTGCCGATAAAGCCAGTCCGCATGGTTTTGTAGTGCTTAGCTTTTTCTTCCGGGGTCAGGCCGCCCCGCAATTCCATGTCCCAGGGGTCCAGGTTCATGGTTGGATAATCCTTTACGTGCTCTACGATGGGGCCACGCTCCAGTACCAGGGTTTTGAGTCCCTTCTCACAAAGCTCCTTAGCGGCCCATCCGCCACTGATTCCGGATCCGATAACGATCGCGTCATAAGTGACTTCTTTTTGGGCGTCGATATTAAAGTTTGGCATTGATCTGTTTTAAGGACGGTAATGTATGGAAAATGTGCTGGAAAGACTCAGCGAATCAGCTTCCTTCTTTTTTCTTACCGGGATGGATTAGCTCATGGTACCAGAAATACATTCCGATCAGCAGCAAAATGATGCCGACCGGTAAAAGCAGGCTCCAGTTGCTGCTTTGGTATTTAGCCGT
>JAUIIF010000414.1 GCA_030431945.1 Bacteroidia bacterium
TCAAAGGTGGTCCGCCCCATCAGCAAGGCATCCGTTCGTTCCATAAAGGCACCGTAGCCCAGGTCATCGTTGGTGGGGTTGGCCACGTCGTCCAGCCAGCCGAGCCCTCCGTTCCGGTCGGCAATATAACCGTCTAGGCTTGTCGCAATGTACACACTGTTTTGTGGTCTCATCAGTCAATACTTTTCACTTTCGCCCAGTAATCTTCCGCCATGGCTGCCGGATCGATGGCATCGTAGACCCAGACGGACCGTTGCGTATTCTCCGGCGGCGTGCCAACCAATATTTCACTGGCCTGCTCCGGTGCCAGGAAAGCCTGCAGGAGCGCCACGTCCCACATGACCCGTTCCGGCTGGCCGGTGGCGTTTGTTTCCCAACGACGGCGCAGGTAGGCGCCCATGGCCCCGGCCTTTTCCAGGTGGTTAAACGTAGCTTCCATCTTCCAGGCGTACTGCACGGCTACGGAGATCGGCATTACGTGCAACTCCAGCGCGGCGGTATTCAGGAGGTAGTTGGCAGCGTTCAGGTCGCGCCGGATATTAAATTCATCCTTGTTCCAAACCCCTTGCTCAAAGTCATACTGAAAGCCCAGGGTGTACGCAACGATCCTGGTTGCGATTTCCGGCTGCAGGGCAATGGCCGAAGCCAGGTTGGTACTGGCACCAATGCACATGACCACCATTTTTTCTCCGGCGGGTAAAGCCATGGCCTCTTCAATGATAAATTGTGCGGCGGGGCTGTCCCGCGCATCGTACTCGCCCCAGGGTTTCCCCATCATGAGATCCGCCCCCAGTGGGTGCGGAAGCTCCAGGCGGCCGGCCAGGCGCAGCAGGTCTTCATTTAGTTGCTGACTTTGGTAGACGGTACTATCTCCACTCCAGACGTGAAACCACTGCGCAGAGGTAAGCCCCAGCCAATCAACCGAGGGGTGTTCTCCGGCCAGCAGGTAAGCAATGGCAAAGAGGTCGTCAATCTCATTGGCCGTATCCGAATCCAGAATAAATTTAACCGGCTGTTCACTCGGCCATTCATGGCGCGTCTCCGCCACCTGGCCATTCCGGGCGCGGTCGCAGGTACAAAGAGAAAGTAACAGGAGCAAAGAAAGCAGGCGGAGCATAATGCGGGTACTAAGGTAATTCGCCTAAAGCTAACGGGTAAACGGCAGACGAGGAAGAACCAAGAGAGCACCGGCAATTAATTCGTCGGCCGAGGCGGACGCGTAGCGGCCTGACTCGTCCGCCAATGGGGAGATGAACCTCCCCGCTCGGCCGATGACCGCGAAGCAGCCCGTAACGGAATCAGCTCCTGCGTTAGCTTACGTGAGGCCCCATCCCCACGACGCAGGCGGACGAGCTAAGACGACCTTGCACCAGCCCGGAACGGATCCAGCTCGTACCTCGCGTGTCGGCCGACCATCAACTTCTGCCCCGGATTAACACAAGCACCAGCCTACAGGAAAAGATGCCGTAAATTGATCATGAAGCTTCCTGAAAATAGTTTGCCCTAACTTTCCCCCACTTCCCCCCAAAAACTCCCTCCCCTCCATGATTCAAATTAAAGGACGCCTCGTTGATCTTGACCGCCGCGCAACTTACGGAGCCGTAGTTACCGTAAACGACGAAGGCTACATCGAAGCAATTGAGCGGGACCCAACCCGTGACAAGCGCGGCTGGTTTATCCTTCCGGGCTTTGTGGATGCGCACGTCCACATTGAGTCTTCCATGCTTTTACCCGTAGAGTTTGCGAAGCTGGCCGTAACGCACGGCACGGTCGCCACCGTCTCCGACCCCCACGAAATTGCCAATGTCATGGGTATTGAAGGCGTTGAATACATGCTGGAGAATGCCCGCCATACGCCCCTGAGCATCAACTTCGGTGCCCCCAGCTGCGTACCCGCGACGGCTTTTGAGACCGCCGGCGCCACCCTCGGCGTGGAGGAAGTGGTTACCCTCCTTGAGCGCGATGACATTAAGTACCTCAGTGAAGTCATGAATTACCCGGCCGTGCTGCAGGGTAACCTGGAGATGCTCACCAAGGTCTCCGCCGCCATTGAGCGCGGCAAGGCGGTAGACGGCCACGCGCCCGGCTTGCGCGGCGCGGATGCGGCCGCTTACGCGGCGGCCGGCATCACTACTGACCACGAATGCACCACTGCCGCCGAAGCGCGCGACAAGCTCGCCGCCGGGATGAAAATTCTGATCCGTGAAGGTTCCGCTGCCAAAAATTATGCGGCCCTCCACGAGTTGATCGGAGCGTTTCCTGAGCGGCTGATGTTCTGTACGGATGACAGCCATCCGGATGACCTCATGGCCGGCCACATCAACGTCCTCGTGCAGCGCGCCCTCCGGCAGGGGTATGACCTTTACGATGTGCTGACCATTGCCTGCCGCAACCCCGTAGAGCATTATGGTTTGGACATCGGGCAGCTGCGGGTCGGCGACCGTGCTGACTTCATCCAGGTCGACGACCTGCGCCACATGGCAGTCATGACCACCTACCTGAAGGGGCAACTGGTGGCCGAAGCCGGCCACCATAACCTGCCGGACTTCCGGTCAGCACCCATCAATCGCTTTCACTGTTCGGCCAAAAAGCCGGAGGACTTCGCCCTGCCCCCCGGCCCGGAGGGCGGGAAGCTACGGGTCATCGAGGTGGTGGACGGCGAACTCGTCACCGGACAACAACTCCTCTCCCCTACCCTCGACGAGCACGGGCGGCCGGTGGCCGCACCGGAAAGGGATTTGCTGAAAATAGCGGTCATTAACCGTTACGCCGATGCCCCGCCGGCCGTCGGCTTCGTTACCGGCATGAAGCTGCAGCGTGGTGCCATTGCCAGCTCGGTAGCACATGACAGCCACAACATTGTCGTCGTTGGGGTTGACGATGAAGCCATCTGCCGGGTGGCCAATGCGGTCATTGCCGAACGCGGCGGCATTGCCGCCGGGCGGGATGAGTACCTCGAAATCTTACCGCTGCCCGTTGCCGGTATCATGAGCAACGACAGCGGCCCGCGCGTAGCGGCGCGCTACGGCGAACTCAACGGCTTTGCCCGGCGCAAGCTCCGCTGCGGCCTGGCGGCACCGTTCATGACCCTGTCCTTCCTGGCCCTCCTCGTCATTCCGGAGCTGAAGCTGAGTGACCAGGGCGTATTCGAAGCGAAAACTTTCAGCCTGGTGGATTTATGGGCGTAGTGGTAGCGATCAAACAGCTCTCCTTAGTTTAGCCTGCACCTGCGGCCGCGCCCCCAAAGCCTGGTGCCCGTCAACGTGTAAAGCGTATTGCAAACTCCCGGCCTTTTCGCTGAGGTTGTGTGCATGGCGGGCTCCTCCCCTTTCCCTGCGTCAGTACACGCGGCGAGCCAGAGCAACGTACAGCATCCTATGAACACAAAAGGGAGACATCCAGGGTAAAAAAAGTCATTGCTCAATATTTTGCGGGACGCTGCGCGACGAATTCACCTTCAGCTACTTCATTTTACCAACTTCTGATCCTGCCGGTGCTGCGGGCTCCAGGCCGTACTCAGTAACGCATTTTTTTCAGCGGCGTCAACGACACCGGCCCCAGGAGCCCGGACGGCATGGGCGCCCATTTGGTGGCGTCAAACAGCTCATAATCTTTATTCACCATGTTGATTTCGTAGAAGATTTTCCATTCTTCGCCCCTCAATTCTTTAGCGCGCACCCGGTTGGCAGCCAGATTAGTTACCTCAATTTTCAGTTCATTACGCCCTTGCGGCAAGGCACCAATGTCCATACTGAAGGGCACGCTCCAGGCGGTACCGAGGAAGGAACCGTTTAACCAAATTTTGGCGCTTTCTCTTACGTCCCCCAGGTTTAGTCGCCAGCGGTCAGCCGTTGTTACCGGGGCTTCAAACTGCAGGGTATAGGTAGCCGTTCCCGAAAAAGCAGTGGCGGCGGCATTCAGGGTCGTCCAGGAGCGCAGGCTATCCATGGTTTCCGCAGCGGGTAATTCCGGGCCTCCGTGCTGAAAATCAATCGTCCATTTTCCCCGCAGCGGGACGGGCTCACCCGTGGCCACCAGGTATTCCCAGTCCGGCAGCGACCGCTTTTTTTCCGTCGTGAGGAAAAGGGAGGCTCCGGGCTCGAGTTGTAGTTTGACCAGCGTACGGTCCGGGTGTTTTTCCACCGTCGCGTTGCCCCGCTTCCCGGTGAGGGGGCAGTACAATTGTACTTCTCGGTTCCCGGTCATGATCGGCACGAAGCCGTCCACGGTTTTTGCCGTATGGTTAACCAGGTAATAAACCTTTTCGCCGGGCAACCGGCGACGGATGAATTTAAGGCCAGTACCCCCGAAAGATTCAGGGTGAATGCCCCGCTTGGCCAGCGCTGCCGGAACATCTGCGGCCGGGGTAACCCCGGCCAGCAAACGCTGCAACGTCAGGTTTTGGCGGGCATAATCCCGTAAGCCCGGGACGGAGCCGGGCAAGTCCTGAAAAATGATCTTTGCCCCTGCGTCCCGCATAGCCACCAGCTTTTGGAGGGTGGCTAAGGGCAGGTAACGGCACGGTGGAATGATCAACGACTGATAGGTGCCACCGGGCAGATCGATCAACCCATTTTTTACCGTCGCCCGTTGGATAAATG
>JAUIIF010000415.1 GCA_030431945.1 Bacteroidia bacterium
AACCACCAGCCCTATTATGAAAAAGTTTTTCTTCCTCTTTACTGCATTATTATGTAGTACCCAACTACTTGTCGCTCAATATCAGGACCGCTTCTGGATCATGGGGAGAGCTAATTCTCCTACCAGTACCACTAACGCTACGTTAGACTTTTACCCAGACGGTCTTAACTTATATACGAGCCCAGCCCCTCCCAGCATTACTCCACCTCCCGATAATATCGGGATAAACAATGGTTTTGAAGGCTGGGGAGTAATCACCGATCCGGAAACGGGAACACTGATTTTTTACACGGACGGCAGAGATGTTTTTGATGCCGATCATCAGATAATTACACCTGCAGGTGGTTTAGGTGCGAACCCTTCCTCTTCTCAGGCCGTGGCTATTGCCGTAAACCCCGTTTGCCCATTCAATCAATACTATATATTTTCCAATCCTACAGGAGTAGATCTTAATGGACCACGAACTGGGCCAGCGACCTACCGTCTTTATACTGAAGGCAGTGGTTTTTCACCAATCAACACCTTGCCTGGGCCAGCGGGGTCCGTGGTTGTAGGGGAAGGAATGGTGGTCATTCCGAGTAAGACAGACCCTTTCACTTCTTGGCTAATTCTACGCGCGTTGTCTCCTACGGCGACCGGCTCCGATTATTTGGTTTACCGGATTGATCCCAGTGGCATTTCCTTCAACGGAACATTTAACTTCGGTCCTCCCGTACGAGAGAGTCCATCCTTTCCAATTATGAACATGGCTTATCTGGACACTGGTGGGCCTGACGAGGTAACGGTAGGTTTTACTGTTTCCAGATCCCCCAGTAATCACCTCTTCACTAATACTTTCAATACTACAACCGGTACTTTTTCCGGGCTAGCCAACTTACTTACAACCTTTACTGACGGTATTCTTTATGACCTAGAATTTTCACCGGGAGGCAACTTCATTTATTACGCTACCTATTTCCCTAGCCTCCTGTACCAGATTCCAATTAACGGAGGTGCTCCCAGCCGCATGAGAAACTTTGGGCAGCTACGTGCAGGAGGGTTAAAGCGTGGCCCGGATGGGTTCGTATATCATATATATGATGCTGGCACGTTTGAGAACACCGGCACCGTCAGAATTGGGCAGCTCATTGATCCGGAGACGGCCTTTGACGGAACCAACTTCGACGACTTGTACGTTGCTGACTTCAATAGTACGGCAAGGATGTCATTTCCGAACACTTTTGCCTATAATTTCCCAGAATTTGCAAACACGCCTGAATGGTCAGCTGAAATAGTGATTACTGGAGGCAATCAGCTGTGCCCGGAAGCGGAAATCGACATAATTGCCAATGTGAATGCTCTAGGACAACCCATTGACAGCTATACTTGGCAACTGAATGATACTTTCCTCATCGAAACACCAGAGAATTCGGTGACAGTAAATCAAAGTGGTAGTTACCAGGTAACTGTTAACCTGGCAGGAGGATGTACTATACTTTCTGATATCGTTACTATCGAACAAAATACTATTAATATTGATAGTGTAGTAATAACTGCGTCAACCTGTGCTGGCACTTCTGGTACAATTACTGTGCTCGCGAGCAGTGATAATGGGACACTACAATATAGTTTAGATGAGGGGATGTTTACGGCAGATAACAGTTTCATCAATTTGCCACCAGGAAACTATTTAGTTACAGCAGCCAATGAAGATGGCTGTTCAATTTCCAGGGAAGTAGAAATACCCGCTACAAATCAGAATTTTATTATTGATACTGTCCTGGTGGTGCCGGAGAGTTGTGTACAAGCGGACGGTAGCCTGCAGGTTGCTACTCTGGGCAGCTCAGGCAATCTATTGTTTTCAATAAATGGAGGAAACTTTCAGCCCGACAGCAATTTTACTGGCCTCACAGCAGCGAGTTACTCAATTACTGTGCAGGACGAAAATAATTGTACTTCTACCACAATGGTTGACCTGCCCCAAGTCAATGACGGTCCACAAATCAACGCAATCGAAACAGCTTCCGAAAGCTGTACCGGCAACGATGGAGCAATAATAATCTCTGCCAGCAGTGGCAGTGGAAACGAGGTATTCTACTCCTTCAATAATAGCGCCTTTTCTCTATCCAATCAGTTGAATGACATTCCTGCGGGGCAGTATCTGGTCTCCGTTCAGGATGATCGAAATTGTATTACGGAGACCATGGTCGAGGTATTGGAAGCAGGTAATTTCCCCTTCATTATCGACATTGAGGTAGTTAACCCCAATTGCAATTCCTCCAACGGGTACATTGAGGTATCTGCGGCAGGAGGTACAGGTTCCTTAAGCTACTCGCTTGATGGCATAGAATACTCTTCAGTCAACAGTTTTCCCGATCTAGCTGCAGGAAATTATATGGTGTTTGTCAGGGATGAATTAACCTGCACAATTGATTCTATTGTCAACATAATGATGGGCAACTGTCCCGTTTATCTTCCAAATTCTTTCTCCCCGAATAGAGATGGAATCAATGATCAGTTTCAAGTATACGCCAACAGTGCCGCCACCACCCGAATCGAGCAATACCAGATCTATGACCGCTGGGGAGAACTAATATATGAAGCGAGAAATTTCTTGCCTGATGCAAGAGATAAGTTCTGGGACGGTAGTTTCAGGGGGCAGCCCTGTCCGGCTGGAATATACGTTTACGTAGTGACCCTTGGTTTTGCCGACGGAACATCTATCATTCTCACGGATGATGTCCTGCTACTTCGTTAACTAGTGCGCAAGCCGTTTCCCCTTACAGTATATTCAGCAAGTAAACAATCAAAAAGCTGATGACCGCCAGGGCCAGTCCGCCCACAAAAGTATTGTAGCTGATGGTCAGCAGCAGGTATTTTTTGTGCATTACCTGACCAAGGTCGTAGAGGTCGCGGGCAAGGTCGTCGTAGAGGGCACTCTGGTTGAGCTTCATCGTAGCCATGTGGTCGACAAATTCCTTTTTCTCAAGTTTGAGAAAATTGCCGAAGTAAAGCAGACTGGCTTCTTTGCTTTTGATCAGCTTGTCCTTCTTGATCCGGTACTCCGTCACCGTAGGGCGGGCGGAGAAGACCGCAAACACCACAGCGATGAGGGAGCTGAGCAGCAAGCTGATGATGGGCACCAGAAATTCCGGGTTCTCGAAAAAAACATCCTCGAAAAAACTAAGACTGGCACCGGAAATGGTAATGACGATGGAAAGGATGATCGTGTTGATCGAAATCATCATATTGGCCTTACCATCGGCAATTCTACTCAGGTTAATGTGGTTACGGAATGCCGTCCGGTACATCGTGTCGATGCCCCGGCCGAAGTTCTTACCGGTACGGGCTTTGACTTCTTTTTGCTCAATTTTATAGTTCTGGCTCTGCTGGCTACTGACGTTCTTGCGTCGCCTTTTGTCGTACGCTCGTTTGCCGGCGGCCGTGAGGTAATTGAAGTGCAGCAGGTAGTCCTGCATTTCTTCTCCGAACTTGATCGGGTCTCCTTCCTTGCTTGAAATGGCGTCGCGTTCCAACTGGAGCAGATCTGACCGCCGATCGTAGCGTTTGCGCCCCAGCCAACTATTGGCTGCATCATGCAACAAGCGCACGGGAAGGGAATCATCCGCCCCGGCCTTATCCACGGCTAGCAACCAATCGGTGGCTGCTCCGTCAGTAGTTTCCAGCTTCAGGTCTACTTCTGCGGCCCATTTTTCCAGTTCCCTGACGGCCTGCTGCTTATTTTTCTTGTGCCCCTTCACGTAGCCGACGGGAAGGAAGAGGGCGGCAATCCGGAGGAGAAAAGCTGTGTCTTCAGCCACTTCAACTTCCTGCAGCAGGTCCGTCAGCGCATCTTCGATTTCGGATGCGTAAGCGAAGTTATGGAACAGGTATTTAGGCGCTAATTCCTCATCAAAACGCTTTCTGACGTAGGCTTTTGCTGCGGCGATCGTTGCCTCCTGCTTATTTTCCGGCACTGCCTTTTCCGTAGTGGTATCACTCATTGTTTGTTCCCTTTTCCGGTTGTCCTCGGCGCTTAAAGGTAACAACATTTCCTTTTCCGCTCCGCCCCTCGCTGCTGATGAATAAATCGCCCGCTGCGTTGAAGGTAATTCCCTCGGGCTGACGAAATACTTTTTCCTTTAATAACTCTATGTGTTTGATCTCACTTTCCCGGTCGATGACAATCATCATGCTACCAACTGAGGCCAGGACGTAAATGTCTTCGGTAATAGGATCTACCGCAATCCCGCTTGGCTTGAAGTTGTACCGTGTTTTCTTACCGTAGATGATCTCCCCGACCTGAAGCTCATCGATGAAGAACAAGGGCTGCGCCTCCAGGGTCGAATCTTCCAGGCTGAAGCCATAGATGCCGTGCCGGTATTTATCCTGCTCCGTAGGGTTCAATTCCTGCTCCTTAGGGACGATCAGTAGTTTTCCGGACACCGGGTCGTAAGCAATCCCCTCCGTATCGTTGCGGTAGCTGAAGGAGGTCTCCAGTTTTTCGGCATTAAGGGCTTCTTCACCGTAGGTATATTTTGTACAGTGGATGTCGCCATCCCGTTCCAGTACGTAGATGTTGTCTTTGATCCGGGCGACC
>JAUIIF010000416.1 GCA_030431945.1 Bacteroidia bacterium
GTGCCTGCACCAGCGGCCGCGCCTGTACCGGCTGCCGCGTGCCGTTCTTTACAAATCGTTGAAATCAACCAACTCATACGCCGGCGAGCTTTCGAATTGCTGACGTAAGATGCTCATGTGGCCGGCACCAAACAGTACCAGGATCCGGTCTTGCGGAGAGGTGGTGGCTTTACGTATTTTCCGGTAAATGCGCAGGTTCCGGCTGTACCACCAGATGGCCAGCGCATCGGCCGCCTCATCGCTTTCGAACTCCAGGTAGTGCCCGTGCCCGCGTTTCAGCCGGTGGGGGTGGTTCATGTACTGAAACACCTGCAGCAACCGCGCGCCGGCTTCCAGCTTATCTTCGTGATCGTACAGTGTCCAGTACCGGTGATCGATCGTGGTATCGATTACGGCATCCGTGGCGGAAAAAAGACTGTCCATCAGGGGCCGTAAAACCAGGGAGTCGCGGTGCCAGTACCAGGATTGCGAGAGCGTTTGGTCGTCACCAAGAATCAGGGTATCCACGCCAAAGCGCTTGCCCAGCCGAAAGGCCAGTTGTTGTATTTCCCCCTTGCCGAGGGTCCAATTACCCGCCAGATATTGCCGGTAGCTATCGTTAATGTTGCTCCCTGACCGGCGTTCTACCACTATTTTGTTGGGCTTGAACCGGGCGATGTACTCCAGCAGCTCCCGCAGTTCCGCCTGCTTTTCTGCCGTTTCCACGTCCACCTGATCGGCCGCATCCGTCTTATGACCATCCAGGTTTGGATAGTCGAAGTGAAAGGAACCGACGAGTAGAATTTTCGGCAGCTGGTCCGTACCAATCAGGATGTCATCGGGGTGAAAATTATGAATTGCTCGCAGTGCCTGGTGTTCCGGGCCTTGCGGCAGTTGGGCGCGGACGCTGGTGCACAGTAGGAGTAGTAAAAGCAGGGTAAGCTCGGGGCGCATGGATAAATCGTTTTGGCAAGTTTCCGTCTTACCGGTCGCTCCGGGCAAACTGGCTCGGTGAACGCCCCGGAAAAATCTTTGAATGCGCAGCGGGGCGTTCACCGATTGGAATCCGTTATTCACCGATTTGGTGCTGCCGGCAGTGTCTGACGCCCGTAGCTTTAGAGCATGCAAGAACTGAACCGAATGCCCTTCAGGCTGGGGGGACTTTTTCTTTGGTTCCTGGCGGTTTATTTTATCGCCATCCGGCTGCGCGACTTCATGCAGGTCGGGGCCATCGACCGGGAAATTTCGGAGTGGCAGGATCCGCACCTGGCCGCCCTGAAAGTCTCCTCCGGCATCGCTTTTTTCAGCTACTGCCTGGTGGCTTACGTAATTCTTTATTCCCTGTACCCAAGGTTTCGCTGGTGGGTACTGCTACCGGCACTGGGCGGCGCTGCCATCGGCTGCATTTTCTTCCGGGCCTTGATCGAAGAAGTGCTCATCTATCACCTTTACGGCGAGGGGAACTACCATCCCGGGATGAGCTGGGAGAGTTATATCCTGGACAATCTTTACTACGCCGTGGTGTTCACTTCGCTGGGCATCATTTTTTATTTCGTGCAGCTCTCCCGGTACAACGCGCTGGCCCTGCACCAGACCGTCCGCCTGCAGCAGGAAACGGAGTTGAAGTTCCTGCGATCCCAGGTTAATCCCCACTTTCTCTTCAACACCCTCAACAACCTGTACGCACTGGTGCACGCCGGGTCGGAGCAGGCGTTGCCGGCATTGGAAAAACTCAGTGGACTACTACGGTATTCCCTTTACGAGCAGGAACCGACGGTTGCACTGGAACGGGAGGCAGGTTACCTCAAAGATCTGCTCCACCTCGAGAGTTTGCGCGTTGACGGTCTCGTCCCGCCGGAGGTGATTATCGGGCCTTTTACCCGTCAGTGGCAGCTCCCGCCGTTACTACTGGTACCCTTTGTCGAGAATGCCTTCAAGCACGGAAACCTGAAGGACAGCGACCGGCCGCTCCGCCTGTCGCTGACGGAAGCAGCGGGTGGAAATACCCTGATCTTCCGGGTAGAGAATGCGATCCGGCGCCACGCAAATTCTCTTGATGAGGTCGGAGGAATCGGGCTCACCAATGTGCTCAAGCGTCTGGAGCTGCTTTACCCCGGCCGGCACCGGCTCACGGCCGCGCCGCGCGCGGACGTATTCGCCGTGGAACTTATCTTGTCCTCCACGCCCCTCACTTCCCCGCAGGCATCTGGCGCCCCGGCCCCGGCGGTAGTCCCGGGCCACCAGACTTTGAGCCCAAACCAGGCGAATTAAAACGTCCTCACTTTCCCCTATGCAAACCATCATTATTGACGATGAACCGTTGGCCATCAAGTTGCTCGCTGCGTACGTGGAGCAACACGAGGGCCTATCCCTGGCGGGCACCTTCACGAATCCCATCGACGGACTTGACTTTTTACGGGACCACCCCGTTGACTTGCTCTTCCTCGACATTCAAATGCCGGAGCTCAACGGCCTGCACGCAGCGCGGTTGGTCCGGGGAAAATGTACCGTAATTTTCACCACCGCTTACGAAGAACACGCCCTGAAGGGCTACGAGCTCGACGCCGTCGATTACCTCCTCAAGCCAATTACTTACCAACGGTTCGCACGGGCAGTGGCTAAAGCTGCGGCCAGCCCTGCCCGCATGGGGCCGGTAGTGCCTACGCCTGCTTCCGGTAGCCTTTTCGTAAAATCAGGAAACCGCACCCTGCGGCTGGACCTGGATGAATTGACGCACGGCTCTTCTTCCGGAGACTACCTCATCCTTCACCTCAGTACCGGCAAAAAAATAATGACCCTCGAAAACCTGACGGATTTTCTGGCCCGGCTGCCTGAAGACCGCTTCTGCCGCATCCACCGCAGTCATTTCGTTGCCCTTCGCCAGATCAGCTTCGTCGAGCGGCGGCGGGTAGTCATCGGGGATGTTTGGTTGCCCGTAAGCGCCGGCTACCGTGACGAACTGATGGCAAGAATTGGGTAACCGGTGGCGCCACCTCATTAAAGCAGAACGCCGCTACCAACCTGGGTTGATAGCGGCGTTGTTAACCTGTTTTGGAGAGGGGCTTAGCCCACCTTCAAGTCCTCTTCGTTGAGGATAACGGACCCGGTAGAACCGGTCTCGGCGGGAGCTTCGATGCGGTCCCGCTTATTGATTTCTTCGCGGTTTCCTTTCCAGGCATCTCCTTCGTAGAAGAAGGCGATTACTCCCCAGAGTAATAAAAAGGTGGGCAACAGTACACTCAGCGCCAAGCCCTTTACTTCGTAGGCCATGTGCATGAACTCATAGATGATGAAGTAAGCCTTGTAAATCGACAGAACGATGATCAGGAGCGCCAGCAGGACGAAAAGCCACTGCATGTCCTTGGCCCAGTCCTGCGCCTTCAGCAGGGAAAGAATAACCTCAGCAACGGTTACTGCAGCCAAAAGGCCCAGGCCTTTCCAAACTGCTTTTTTTGAATCTTCGTAGCTAACGTGAGATGCCATGAGGATGATATTTTTCGCCGGTCGTACCGGCCGTTATTGTTTAGTGGGGTGCTTGCCCGGAAAGGAGCAAGCGTTTCGTAGCTCCCCGGCTTGGGAAAGCCGGGACAAATAAGGGATTACAGGAGGTAGAATACCAGGAATACGAAGACCCAGACCAAGTCGACAAAGTGCCAGTAAAGACCAATCTTCTCAACCATTTCGTAGCCATTACGGCGGGCGGCGTAGACGCCACTGCCGGCATTAATCAGAATGATCAGCAGGAAGCCAACTCCCGTAAGTACGTGGAAGCCGTGGAAGCCGGTGATACCGAAGAATAGTGCCCCGAAAGCCGTGGGGCCAAAGGCCTGGGTCTTAACCATGCCTTCGTCGTAGCCATCCTGCACGAGGTATTTCCGGTGGATGTATCCCCGGTCGTCGACCAGGTAACCAGGCGCATCCGTAGCCGTAGTCGGGTATTCGAAGTGAGCTTCTCCCTCGTGCCCTTCGCCGTGACTTGCCCCGGCCATATGCAGCAGGTAAGTTTCACCGGCAACGACGGCTTCATCCGTAGGTTCTCCGGTCTCCGGATCGAGGTAAACGCCGTTTTCAACGTAGGTTCCGAAAGGATTGGTCGTGACCGACATGTGCTCCACGTTGATCAGGTTGTTCCATTCCCAGGCCTGACAGCCAAGGAATCCGGCACCGCCAAGGACCGTCAGCAGCATCCAGAAGACCACCCCGCGCTTATTCTCGCGGGCGCCTTCCTGTACTGCACGGACCATCGTTCCGGAACTGATGATCAGGAGGAAAGACATGAAGGTTACGAAGATCAGTGGTGCTTCGCCACCGGGAAAAAGTTCGTGGATGCCAAAAGGTGCCGTTGCAAATACCTTATCTGGTACCGGCCAGCTGGGGCTGCTGATGCGTAGGGTACCGTAGGCGATCAGGAAGCCGGCAAAGGTAAAAGCATCGGAAAGCAGGAAATACCACATCATCAGCTTCCCGTAGGAAGCCGCAAAGGGTTTCTTATCACCGCCATCCCAGCCGGCTTCAGGCTGGTGGTGCTCGGCGTGCGCGTCGTGTTCAACGAGAAGGTCCGTTTCTGCGGCCATGTTTGCGTAATTTATACTCGG
>JAUIIF010000417.1 GCA_030431945.1 Bacteroidia bacterium
CAATACCTCGATTTTGCGCAGATACGCTATCGGGGCCCGCACAGCGATCCTGGTCGGGAGCGTTTATCCGTCGGGCTTGGGTTACAACTGCCTAATTCAGGAAATCAGTTGCTGAAAATCCGGGAATTGGAACTGGAGGAGCAAGCACTCCAGCAGGAAATCGATGCGGAGCGCCAGGTGCAACAAACAGACTTTGCGGTCCGCCAACGGCAATGGATGCTGGATTATCAACATTACGTAACTGTGGTCAGGACCTTTGCCGAAGAAGCAAGTGAATTAGCACTGATGGAGGAAAAATTAAGGCGTAAGGAGGGGTTTAATCCATTGCCCTTACTCGCTGTTCAGGAAAGAAAACTCCGAAACCAGCTCCAGCAAATCGGGGTAGCAGCTGCCCTGTACGAAGACTACCTTGACCTGAGGGAGCAGGGAGGAGATTTATGCACGGCTACCCGCGGAGAATTATTGCTGCAGGACAAGTAAGCGGGAATATTACCTTCGTTTCCTAATCTTCTTTATCATGGCACGACAGCTTCTAAGCATTATTTTACTCTTTCTGGTGATGGCTTGTAGCCAGGAAAGCGGGCGCGAAGAAACCACCACGCTTCCCCCGGGCGTCGGTTTTTTTACTGCTTTTGACGGGGTCAGGATTGCCTTTACGGATGAAGGAGAAGGGCAGCCGGTGATCTTAATCCATGGCTTTATCAATAGCGGCGCGAACTGGGACCGTACCGAACTGAAGCAACAGCTGCTTACCGCCGGTTATCGGGTAATTGTGCCAGATCTGAGGGGGAATGGCTATTCTGATAAACCCCAAACTGACTCGGCTTACGCCAAGGATGCGGAGGTGAAAGACCTGCTTGGTCTGGCGGATCATTTAGCGCTACCTTCCTATCAGGCCATTGGCTATTCCCGCGGCTCCATCGTCCTGGCTAAATTACTGACCCAGGATGACCGAATTACCAGTGCCGTTCTTGGCGGAATGGGACTTGATTTTACCGATCCTGACTGGCCCCGGCGTAAGCTGTTTGCTGCTGCCTTTGCGGGCAATATCACGGAAGAAACGCAAGGGGCCGTCGCCTACGCCAAGTCCATCCAGGCAGATCTGCGCTCGCTGGCCCTGCAACAGCAATATCAACCCGTTACGCTGCCGGAGGAATTGCGTGAAGTGGAAATCCCCGTATTGGTAATTGCCGGCAACGAGGACAAGGATAACGGGGACCCCGGGGCACTGGAGCGGCAGTTTCCTGCCGGTAAATTAGCCATCGTACCCGGAGACCATAACAACACCTACCGGGGCAAGGTATTCGCCGCTGCGGTCATGGCCTTCATTAAGTCGACAAGCACACAGTAGCGCAAGGGAAGAACTACGTTCAGGGAGGCTAAATCCGTCCTGCTCCTTACCGCAGTACCTGCCAGCGAGGCTTCAGCGGTTCTTCTTTACGGTTACTTCCAGATAAAAATCACCTTCGGTACTTCCGTTGGCCCCGACCACACCGATGGTAACGGGGTAGGGACGGGTAACCGCCCGCAGTTCGACACTGCGGGTATGATCCTGCGGTGCTTTACCCACGTACCGGCGCTCCTGTTTGAAATCTGCTTCACAACTGACGCAACTCGGCAGGTCAGGGGGGAGGGCTCCGTGCCCTCCGGAGTAAGCGTACAGGCTCATGTTGGCATCCTTATCCTTGGGGATAAGCCGTATAATCATCGTAGAGTACGGGGGGATCTCCGTGCGGAAGAAGACATTGTTACCCGTAAAAAACTCGGCCCGCGGCTCGACAAAACAGGCGTTCTGACTATTCCAGGCCCAGTCAAGGCTGGCAAGCGGGGTACCCTGGTTAAGGTTCATTTCGTAAGACAGTGTTTCCCCGGCAGTTGCCTCAATCGAATAAGGACCCGAAGCCTGCCCGGCAAGAAGGCTGGCAAAAAGCATAAGCAGGAAAACTTGTAGGTGGCGCATGGTGGAGTATTGTTGGTTCAAAAATAGTCTTGTGGTGGCTCTTCTGGGTACCGGAAATCAGGTAGCAGGAAGAAATCCGGGAAAACCCTGGTTTAATTAATGACGGCTTCAGGGATGAAAATCCACAGACGGCTTTAAAAATATTGCCTTCGTTTTTTCACTGCACCTGCGTTTGCGCCCTTAACATCGTTGGTAAATAGCTGTTTGTCAGAAAAAATGCCGGATGTTTCGACCTTTTGCCCGCTGCGTTGTTTCTTGCACGACTAATCAACTTACCATGTTAAGAAACACTATACTTTTTGCCGCCTCCCTATTCTTGTTTGCTGGCTGTGGAACCGAAGGAGCCACTGCAGACACTACAACGGATACCAGCACGGACACCATGCCAATAGCTGCCGTTCCTGCTCCTGCGGAAGCAGCGGAAATGCCGGATAAGGGCTATAAGATTAACGTTATTGACGGGACAATCAAGAGCCCCCGTAAGGAACTCGTCGGCAAAGCAGGTGATGTTCCGGTAGTGATCAATTACGGCAGCCCTGCCGTCAATGAACGCGTTATTTACGGCGATCTGGTGCCTTACAACAAGGTTTGGCGGACGGGCGCCAACGAAGCTACCCGCATCACCTTCAGCAGTGATGTGATGGTGGGGGAATCCAACAAAAAACTAGCTGCCGGAACTTATTCCCTCTTCACCTTGCCCACCAGCAAGGAAGACTGGACCGTAATTTTTAATAAAGTTGCCGACCAGTGGGGAGCCTACGATTACGAAGAAAGTGCCGACGCGGTACGCATCAAGGGCGCTTCCAAACCTGCTATTAAAAAAGCGGAGCGGATGGACTTTGCCCTTGACGGCAACCTGGTGGAATTAATGTGGGATGACCTGGTGGTAACCTTCCCCGTCTCCGGCGCCACCAAGTAACGCCGCCGTCTTACCCCGGTTATTTCCCTGGGGAAATAACCGGGGCTGGGCGAGTATTATCCACCTTCTGAGGTGCGCCCCAGGAGATCGGCTTTCGTCGAAGAGTTGGGCACCGGAATGGGAGCCGCTTCGTATTTATGGCTGAAGATTTTGGAAATCTCGTGCCAGCGGCCATCCTTGCCTAATTCCAGCGCGTGGTAACTGCCGTCCGGCATATTCGTCGGGCTGCCATCTTGCCCCCGGGCAATGATCAGGTTTTCGTAAACGATCCGCCCCGTTTCTTCTTCGTACCGGAGGGCTACACTGGCTTCCGCGTTGTACTGCAACAACAACCGCGTGCGGTCTTCCAGTAAATGCCCCTCGGGGGTGTAAGTAACGAATACCGGAAGGCCGAAAGTCGGCGTGCCGGATGCGTCAAAGTAGAATACGTCCAGCAGTTTTTGCCGACTGGTCGCCGCATACCGGTCGTAGCCAAAGAGGAAGTAATACTTTTTTCCCTCAAAAACACCGGCGGGCATCAACTTGTAGACGACGTACCCTAACCAGTTCTCATTGGACGTAATGGCCGTTTCGGGGTTTTGCCGCAGTTGATTGCCCCGGTCAATGAGGGGGACCAGTTTCAAGTCGCGTTCGTTGAATTGAATCGCACCGTAGTGCCGGTACTCATCCCGGTTTACGTGCAGCTCCCAGGAGAAAAAGCGGAAGGTACTGTCGGGGGAGGTTATAACTTTTACGCCCTCTAGACCGCTAAAATCATAGTTGAAACTGTTGGGCGTCTTCAACGCACCGACGAGGTCACGAATCAGTGTTTTACAGGCCACAAAACGAGCCTCATCACTACTGTCAGTATGCATTGTGTAGGAGAGACGGAGCAGGTCCGCTTCCGCCGTCTGCAGCGCCTCCTGCTCCGCAGGAGAGAGCGGAGCTGCCTGAGCGGACACTCCGGAGACGGCAAACAGGGCGATAAGAAATAACAGGGTACGGTTCATGGGAAATTTGATTAACGTAACTTACCTGATGCAGGTGCGACACGTTCGCAAGCACGTCAGGTGCGTATTCGGCGATTAATACGCTTGAACAGGCTAAATAGTATACTTAAGACGGCTACATTTGCAAAATGGTAACAACAGATTTTACAAACAGGACGGTCCTTGTCACCGGAAGCAGTAAAGGCGTAGGAGCAGCAACGGCCCGGGTAATGGCTCAGGCCGGTGCCCGTGTCTGCGTTCATTATATGGGCGATCTCGCAGGTGCAAAGTCCGTTTTAGCTTCCCTTCCGGGAGCCGGGCATACGCTCTTACAGGCGGACCTCTCTGACCCCAAGGCTGCCAAGCGCCTCGTGGAAGGTGCGGCCCTGAAGCTGGGCCGACTGGACATTTTGGTCAACAATGCCGGTATTTTCCGCCCGCATCCTGTTGATGGTTCCATGCCTTTTGAGGAATGGCTGGCTACCTTTCACGAAACCATCCATACCAACCTCATCGGCCCCGCCGCCGCGGCCTGGGCAGCCATTCAGCTCATGCGTAAGCAGGGTGGGGGGACGATTGTCAACGTCGGCAGTCGCGGAGCCTTCCGCGGCGAAGCCGGCCAGGTAGGCTACGGTGCTGCCAAAGCCGGGCTACACGCCCTGTCGCAATCCCTGGCCCAGGCGGTCGGCGGTGATAACATCACGGTACACGCCGTGGCA
>JAUIIF010000418.1 GCA_030431945.1 Bacteroidia bacterium
TTTAGCGGCGGGTAAAGGTAGTCAGGCAAAAAAGGTAAAAGGCGGGGTCGGGGTAGCCGTTCCCGGAACGGTACGTCCGGAAAGCAGGCGTTGCAGTATCTTACCACCCGTTAATCTTACGCTATGCCCCACCCAAAGTTTACCTTTTCCCTGTTGTTAATTGGTCTGCTATTCGCCATTTCACCGCTTTTCGGTCAGGTGGAGAATACGGACTGGCTCCGCCAGCTTGAGTTTACGGCGGAGGAAGGACTGATTTTCCCGGCCACGGCAGCGGACGTGCGCATCAACGGAGAAACCGTCACTTTCACCACTACTGACGGCCGCCAGGCCGTAGCTATTGCTCCGGGCCTTCATTTGGTCCGGGCCGGACAAAGCACGGCGCTGTACCACCTCTCCGATGCTACGGGTAACCAGCCCAACCGCCTGCGCCGCATCCCGTTGTGGCTTTCCATCCTCCCTCCTTTAATTGCGATCGGCCTGGCCCTTTTGTTTAAGGAGGTACTTATTTCTCTTTTTGCGGGCATCTGGGTGGGTGCTTTCATTGCCGGGGGGCTGAGGTTTGAGGGGTTTCTGGGCATCATCAAAGCGCTGCTGCGCAGCGTCGAGCACTACGTCATCAAGGCGTTGAACGACGGCGGGCACCTTTCCATCATCGTCTTCAGCCTGCTGGTGGGCGGCATGGTCGCCATCATCAGCCGCAACGGTGGCATGGCCGGGGTAGTGGAACGGATGACCAGGTACGCGAAGACCCCCCGCTCCGCTCAGTTCATCACCTGGTTACTGGGCGTCGGCATTTTCTTTGATGACTACGCCAACACGTTGATTGTCGGGAATACCATGCGCTCCGTTACGGACCGCTTTCGCATCAGCCGGGAGAAACTTGCCTACATTGTTGATTCTACCGCGGCCCCGGTGGCTTCCATTGCCTTCATCACTACCTGGATTGGGGCCGAGTTAGGCTACATCGGTGACGGGATTAAGGGCGTAGCCGGCCTGGAAGACCTGACCCCCTACGCCATTTTTCTGGAAAGCATCAAGTACAGTTTTTACCCGGTCCTCACCCTGGGGTTCATCCTCTTTCTCGTTTGGACCAAGCGTGATTTCGGGACCATGCTGAAAGCCGAGCAGCGGGCCCGGGCCACCGGCCAGGTGAAGGCCCTCGGAACGGAAGCAGAAGAAGTAGTGGAGACGGAAGACCTCAGCCCCGTCGCCGGCGCGCCGTTGCGCGCGCGCAACGCCATCATCCCCGTCATTACGGTTATCCTGATGACCATCATCGGTTTGCTGGATACGGGGCTCAGTTCCGTTTACGGCGACCTGACCAATCCACCAGCCTCCGATGGCTGGGCAGCCACCTGGGCGGCGATGGAGGGGGGCTTCTTCGGCAAGCTCGGGGCCGTCATCGGTGCGGCGGATAGCTACGTAGCGCTCCTGTGGGCCTCCATCAGCGGTGTGGTGGTCGCCATTATCCTGACCCTCAGCCAGCGCATTATGAACATCGAGCAAACCATGGGCAGCCTGACTTCGGGCTTTAAGGCCATGTTCTCCGCCATCATGATCCTTACCCTGGCCTGGGCACTCGCCAGCACCACCGAAGACCTGCACACCGCTACCTTCCTGGTCGATCTTCTCGGCGACAGCCTGAACCCTTACTTCCTGCCCCCCATTATTTTCGTCCTCGCCGCCCTGATCAGCTTCAGTACCGGCTCCAGCTGGAGTACCATGGCGATCCTTTACCCCATTGCCATCCCCCTCACCTGGGCCGTCGCTACGGCCGCCGGCTGGGAGTTAGAGGCCGCCCACGGTCTGCTCTTCAACGTCATTTCCATCGTTCTCGCAGCCAGTGTACTGGGGGATCATTGTTCCCCTATCTCCGATACGACAATACTTTCCAGCCTGGCTTCCGATTGTAACCACATCGATCACGTCCGGACGCAGCTGCCCTACGCACTGACGGTCGGCACCGTCAGCCTCACCGCAGGCTTCCTGGCCTCCTTACTGGGCGGTGGCTGGCTACTCTGTCTGTCGCTGATGGCCATCGGACTGGCCATTCTCTACGGCATCGTCCGCTGGCGTGGCCAGGTAGTCGATGCCTGATCCGCGTACCCGCTACTCCCGCCTAAAGTTAAAATCTTCCTTAACGTGCTCCTTCCTGCACAACCACACCCAGCCTTTCGTTGTCCTTATTTCCGGAAGCAAGCTCCCTCAACTATGAAGTATTTAGCCCTGTGCTGTTTTTTGTTCCTTTCCCTCACCGGTCTCCACGCCCAGTTGGTAGATCAGAATGGGGAAGACCTCGTTCAGTTTTCCGGCATGGTCCTGGACGGCACCAACAGCGAATTGTTCCCCGTGCCCTACGCTACAGTTCTGATTAAGAACGACGGCCGGGGTACCTACGCCAACCTGGAGGGGTTCTTCAGCATCGTTACGCACAAAGGCGACACGATCATTTTTAGCGCACTGGGCTACGACGATGCCGTCTACATTGTGCCGGATACCCTGCAAGACGATAAGTACAGCATCGTGCAGCTGATGACAAAAAACAACATCGACCTGCCTACTGCGGTCGTTTTTCCCTGGCCAAGTCGTGACCACTTTAAACTGGAGTTCCTGGCGATGGACGTTACCCAGGAGCTGCAGTCCATTGCCAGCCAGAACCTGAGTGCCGACAAGCTGGAAAAATTACAACAGACGGTCCCTCGCTCCGGAGCAGAAAACGGTAGTTATTACCTCCGGCAGCAGGCGCGGCAAACCTACTACATTGGCCAGCGGCCACCCATGAACATCTTCAGCCCGGTTGCCTGGAAACAGTTTTTTGACGGATGGAAGAGAGGCGATTTCAAAAAGAAAAAAGACTGATTACGCGCCGGGGCTCCCGTCAGTTTTGGGGCGCGGGCGCAGGTGCAGAGTGGGGAATAAAAGCCGGGGTTACCCTTTTCCTGCTACCGCCGCCGGAGGCGGCGATGGCCGTTAGTTAGTGGTTAAGTCTGGTCCGAAAATCGACGAAAGTTCAGCAATCCCGGGATAAGTGACACAACTATCCGCGCCGCCGAGCAGTTTATATAGGCATGAGCGCTCCTGGAAACACGCCTTCGCCCGACACTTCTACTAAGCTGATTGTCTTAGGCATCTACCTCACCATCGTCATCCTGCTGATGCGATTCAATCCGGGAATGTCCATCATTCTACTGGGTCTTGGCATTTTTGCCGGCCTGGGGTACTATGCTTTTAAGGAGCAGGACGATTTGCGAAAAAAATTCACCAAACCCGATACAACTGATTTTGCCACGCGGGTAAAATTACGCTACCTCGACTGTCAGGAAAAAGAAGAGAAGTTCCGCTCGGAAGCCGAAGGCATCCGTAAAAGCATCCTCACGCTGCGGGAGGACCTGGAAAGAAGCGTAGCGGCCGGTGAAGAAGAACGGAACCACGCTACCTCGCTGATCAAGGAATTTGAGGCAGAGTTCAACCTTCGTCACGCCAAAGCCGCTTTCTTCGCGGATTGTGCCACCAAACTTAAGACCCTCCTGGATCGCTACCAGCTGCAGGAAAGCATCATCGCCCGCAAAAAAGAACTGGAAGCACTGCGCAGTACCAACTTCGACGACGAAGCAGCCCTGGAGGAAACCCGTTACCACCTGGAGCGTGACACGATTGAACTGGATACCATTACCGAATTAGGCAAAGAGGTCTTCGTAAGTTTCAAAGCAGAACAGGCCGAAGAACTCCGCGACCGGCTGGAAAAGCTTCGCAGCAGCCTTTAATGGGCCGTCGGGCTTAAGGTGGGGCGTACTCCACGACGCAGGCCGATGAGCGGGCCCGTACTTGCCTTACCACAGCTAAGGACATATTTTTTCCTACGACACCAGCGCCAGAGCAATCGCAAGAAGCGAGCGTTCGTCGGCCGAGGCGGACACGAAGTGGCCTGACTCGTCCGCCGAAAAGCGGTTTTACGGGCCAATCTCTCGGCGGACGACCGCGCAGCAACCCGGAACGGAATCAGCTGGTTCCTTGCGCCTCGGCCGTCGAGCAAGCTTGTACTTGCCCTGACACCAGCGCGCAAAACGCCAAGTAGAGACCCATCAATACTTAGCTTACAATGCCCCGGCCTACCCTTCTTTTTTACCGAATTTTGGCTGCGCAACTTTTTCCGGAAAGAAAAAGTTAGGATACCGCTTGTCAGAGTCTAGGCAATCATATTATCTTTGCGGTCGCTTAAGCGCAGAATGCTGTGTTTAACCGGATAGTAAGATTTAAAGCGGTAACCTCCTTTACCACTTTATTCCATCAGATTATCCGGCTTCCTTTGGCCCGTTCGTCTATCGGCTAGGACGCCAGGTTTTCATCCTGGTAAGAGGGGTTCGATTCCCCTACGGGCTACTAAAAGCACCCAGTGTGTTTTTAGGTGTATGTTTCTCGACCTGGGTTGTGTACGGCGCTTACCGCCATCTTCACTACCTGCCTGCGAGCAACGACCATCTTTTTCCTCGGCCCGTTCGTCTATCGGCTAGGACGCCAGGTTTTCATCCTGGTAAGAGGGGTTCGATTCCCCTACGGGC